>DXHF01000019.1 GCA_019113605.1 Candidatus Paenibacillus intestinavium | reverse complement strand
TCAAATTCGAAGCTACCCCATTTGCCCATTACGCCCAATCCTTTTGTGTTAGATTGATTTCTTGATGAGATGAATAAGGAGGAAACGGCTTACCAGCGGTATACGTCTCTTTACGACCAGTAGCAGCTCTAGTAACTATAATTGCATCTCCTTGCATGATCTCAAGCTCAGGAGCAATAAACAGTCTAGCATCATATTTAATGTTGTTAGCATCCTCAGTTTGTCCGTTACGAGGTAATCCTGTTTGCGACAACTTGCAAGACTGATCCTCATATACCGGTTGTAGTTCTTGTTTTGTTTCCTTCGTTACTGAATCTTTAACGCTGACGTATCTACTGATTGTCGCAGTGTCCTCATACATTTTTTCAATGCCCCTACGATGTTTACGATAGTTGATCGCCAAGTTACCACCTCAATTTACGGTAGTGATTAAGATCGTGCCTATAATTAAGCACAACCTCATCAATCACCGATTTAGATACGTTACTTACTGCATTACCTGTTGAGCCACCAGACACCGATGTATCGCCTACTTTTACGTTTGAACCACCGCTAACAGTGTCATCGATTTCATCAACGTTAGGCAAATCAATACGCACTGCATCGATGGTCATAGACACCCACGTAAAAAGTAAGGCGTCCGGCAGGCGCTGGATATTACAGTAATGTTTAATACGGCGCTCTATCTCATCAATGTATGTCTCGATAAGTGATTTCAACGTATCATCAGTAAGCCCTAGACGTAACTTAACGATTGGCCATACCTTTTCAGATGTAATCACTTCTTACACCTCCAACAATCGAGCTACTTTCATACCAACTAACTTTTCACTTTCATTAACGGTAACTTGAGCTCGTTCCCCTACCTTGCAACGTTCGCCATTATGACGCACATTTTTAGTCCATACAATTGTAATAAGTTCAGCCACGCCCTCAACATTATCTGTTGTAGTTGTGTCGTTCTTCGCTTGTCCAACCTGTTCTTGATCTCCAACTTTTTCATTTTTCTTCTTTGTGTCCATTATAAAACTCCTCTCAATTAAAATAAGGGGCAATATGCCCCTAGCCTGCTACCTTTGCAATAAAGATTGTTTCCATCGCTTCGAATGAAGGAAGAACAATTTCAGATACGATTGTGTTGACGTTAACAGGATGCGGCTCTTTAACTGTAGTGATCGCTACACCAGTATTAACAATCTGTACCTCAGCAGATGTTGCGCCACTCATTAGGTCAGCTTCTTCTGGGGTAGTACCATACCAAGTGCTACCAAGGTCGCCATCAGGAATAAGAGTGAAATGATCATCTGGGTAAAACTGATGCGCACTACCATCTGATAGAGCGTATTTCTTGTTATACACGGCAACTTTTAATCCGAACTTGTCTTGCAAGTACGTTCTCATCATCGCATCTGTAACGATAATGTTAGCTGCTCCAACTGGGTTCATGTCATTGCGGAAACCAACGTTTTTCATGATATAACCCCATGTTTTTCGGCTACAAATGGCATTTGCAGGACGTACGCCAGTATCCTCTTCAATCTGGTCCTGCCATTCCGGAATATGAGTGGCGATTGGTGCTAACGGATTACTCCATACCTCATTAGCTCCTGTAATCGTCTCTTTATGATCCGGATTGAACTTATAATCATATTTGTAGTCCTGACGAGTTTCATCCGAAGTAATCCGAATTTCACCACTTGACAGCAATTGCATAATTTGGCGTTCTGGAATAACGTCAGCACCTGCCACAAGCTTGCCTACATCATCATAGATTTCACTAATCAGTGGCATAATGTATGCATCATTCGCATTCTCTTGCAACTTCAACAACTCTTGACGATCTTTTTCACCGATACGCATAGCTTCACGGAAAAATGGCATTTCTGTTTCGATCTTACTGAATCCAATTCGATCACGAAGCGTTGCCTTAGCATCGAATTCAGAAGGTTGTAGGGATACTGGCAAACCGCGAGAACCTTTAATCCAAGCTAGATCAAGCCCTAATTTCTTTTTGGACGGGAACAGTGTCGCTCCCAAATACGGAACGCTGTTACTCGGATTGTTTGCAATAAACGCCGCAATAGCTTGCGCATTAAAATAATCGAAAATATTTGGCATAGTATATGCTCCTCTCTAATTAGGCAATGAATGTAATTTGTTTTAATGCAGTTACAGCAGTTGCGTCAGGCGCAATAGGTAACTTAGTTAGATCAATAAAGCCGTGGATGATCATTGCTCCTGGTGCAGGACCATAAGTTACATCAACATCGTTGAATAGCACACCTTCAGCTGTTTCGTCATTCGCCTCCGTCACCAGCACTGATGGATCAGCCAACGTGCCACCGCCGATAATCGTTCCTGCAGGTACAATCTTCTTGCCATCCACAGCAACCACACCAGTGTCATCAACTGTAACTGAGATAGCTACGTAGTGATCGGGGAATTTAACAATTTGTTTTTTATTACCGTATTTCGTTTCTGTAACTTTCATCTTCTATCTACCTCCATTAATTAAAAGTAAGATTCTCTTGCCTTTGCGGTATCGTTAGATGGTTTACCAAACTCAGCTACACGTTTGCCAAAGTCAGCTGCCTTGTTTCCTGTACCTCCACCACCACCTGCACCGCCACCCTCAGGAGGTTTGGCACCCTTGAAAGTGAATGCGTTGTTGCCTGCATCTTCTGGAACAAACAAAAAAGCCTTGCTCGTCTGCAGGGCTTTAACTTGATCATCGAATCCGGCTTTGATATTACCATTTTCGTCTAATTCAATTTTCGTTTTGTCTAGCAACCCTGTAACGATATCGGGATCATGGACCTTACCAGACAGTGAGAGCTTCAACGCTGTACTCAACTGCAAATCCTTGGCATCTGCTTCATACTTTTCCTTTGCTGTCTGATTATCAGTTTGTAGCTGTGTAATCTGTAGCTTAAGTGCTTCGGCATCACCACTAGACTTTTTTAAGTCATCCAGTTGCTTATCGCGTTCCTTCAAGGCATCGTCAGCCGTCTTTTTAGCAGTGTTGACCTCATCGAAACGTGCTTTAGGGATAAACCCCTTTAATTCCTCAGCCGATGCAGTAGCAGCCTTTGCAGCTTGCTCATCAGTTAATCCCAATGCAATAAACTCTTCTTTATTCATTTATACCCCATCCCTTCATCTTCACTTTTTATCCTGGTCGTGACCAGTGATGTCTTGTTCTTTAGCGTCTGCAATACCAAAAAGACGGCATAATAAAGAGCCGCTACTCAGCGACTTCGACTAATTCATATTCTGATTCCAAATACTCTTTGGTGCACACTCGAAGTGATCCATCTGATTCCTTCACTACGCACTCGCCAATTTTGGCGATTAGCACGCTGTAAGCTCCTCGGATAACTCGCAACTGCACCCCATCACTCGTATACTCTACTGAGATAGGCAAGCCAACGAAGTCAATAATAGCTTGGTGGTTATCTGGAGTGTTTGTAAACTCAATCACATCGATAAACACATTCATTTTATAACGCTTTGACATTCAGCACCTCCAAATGGATACAAAAAAGCACCCTCGCTATAAATGCGTGAGTGCTTTATTTGTCATCATCTTTAATTAATTCGAAATTGCCATCCTCGACTTCTGCTACTTTCATTTTATCACCGTTGGGAAACTCAATTTTCAATCCCTTTGGAGAAGAAACGAAGCGATCTAAGCGTTCCGGTTTAATATCATGCTTAATTGTCATCTGGAATCACCTCAACTATTAGATATAAAACTCCATCAACTTCAGTTGCTTCGAGTATAACATATCTGGTTTCCTTATCCAATAAATATTCAAACTCTTCTGGATGACTGCTTATTAGCATCACAGGTGCGCCACGACTACCAGCAGGTGCATGTATTTGTAACTGGATTTGACCCTTGAATGCTTTATCCTTTAACAAGGAAGAGCTTTGGAAAGCTGCATCCGTAATAATTGCTCCAATTAAGTCAGTAGGGTTAATCCCTTTAAGGTAGTTATCAGAAATCCCCCTATAAGTTACAATATTATCTCGTAGAATGAACTTTTGTATCCCTTTACTCACATCGTCAATAACTTCTTTCCAATCATCAATGTCTATACCTTCTCGTAATGCAGCATTTACATCTACATAATCGTCACCAGTATATAACCTTAGATTAGACTTTTCAGAAGGAGTCATGACCTTAAGCCAATCTGGTGAAACTTCATCTACCCATTCTGTAGCTTCTTGCGCTGTCTTAAATTCAATCGTTTCGCTGTTTCTTGAAGATACATCAACCGGCTTCACTTTTGGTGGCTCTACCATTATCGGCTCCTCAACCGTTGGAGCTTCCTTTGCATCAGCAGGAGCGTGCTTATCAGCCCATTCATCATATGTGATGTCTTCTGGCACTTCATACGGCTTATCGTCGCCCTTGTTGACCTCTGACTCCGTTATCTCTTCCTGCTGATCCTCGAACTCTTCCTTATCGTCAAAGTGCGGAATAGTAGTCGATCTACAGTATGCATGCAATGGAGGGTAGTTAACACCTACTTGGGCTTCGCTTAACGGAAAAACCTTACCTTCCATGTCTCTACATATGTCTGATGTTTTAGTATCCATCGTTGCAACATACTTATAGTGTTTAATCCTTGTCTCTTTATAACCATCCAATCTACTTTGACCGCTAAAATACGCTGCCTCAGTCAATATAAGACGTTCAGCCGATGTTTTACTCACATTCATGCGTTTAGCGAAATCAGCAATGACCTTATCGGCATCATCACCACGTATTAAGTCTTGTGTAAGCACCGTCTGTAGCTCTGCCATTAGTTTATCCCTGTCTTGCCAAACTCTTGAACTAAAGTTACGACCATCTGGTGCCCAAGGCTTTGAGAGTACTTTGTCAATCTGCTTTGTATCTAACCCAGCAAATGGTAAGCCCTCGCCAACGCCACGTTGCACCTCATGGATACCTTTATAGTAACCATCTTTGTAGATATCACCCATTACGTCAGTAGTGCCTTTTAAGCGATTGGCAGCTAATAACTCAACCTCTTGTCGCATCTTCGTTTCTAGTTCTTCCAGTCGTGTGATATGCACCTTAGCGCTAGCATTTTCTAGTTGCTTCAACCAACGCTGATCCACTGCATTTTCACGACCGCGCTTAATATACTCTTCTACATCCCAATGGAATTCTTTTAACTCATTGGCAGTAAGGATCTTTCGAGCTTCTGACATGGATACATTGTTATTCTTTGCAAGGCGACCATACCAGGCTTCTGTCTCTTTCTTGATTCGAGCCATTGCCTTATCATACTCTTTGTTTTGAGCGTCGATGTACTTTTCACCTTTGCGTAACTCTGCTTCGTTGAGGTCATCCATACGCTTGGACCAGTAATCATCTGACTTCATTCGTCATCATCTACTTTTACTGGTTCAACCACGAATCCTACTACTGAAGTTAGCTCCGCTTGTTCAGATGTATTAACTGCTTCAATGAGATTGGCCAATGCTTCGAGATCATCCTTGCTCACCGATTGATCACTCTTATATGATCTAATACAAAATTCTGTCATACCTCTGATTAACTCATTAACCTTCTGGCTCGTCTTTACTTCCAACAACAGGCTCACCCCCTAGACCGCCATAAGGCCCACCATCTTGATTAGACTGTTTCTTTTTGCGATCCAACTCATCTTGCAAATTAGTTACATATGGATGTTGAGCAACAAGAGTCTCATCTGACAGGATACCAACGCTGTCTTTGATACCAGTAATAATAGCTGTCTCATCGATTGGCATATCACGATTAAAGATAAATTCTACTTTTTCACCGCTGTAATCTTGCTTTGTTGTGTTATAAAGATGAGTATCTATAAACCATCGCAATTGCTCCAAACTAGCTTGATACTCTCTCTCTATTAGACTTGCGTCAAGATCAAGGTCTGAATAAAGGAATCTAAGAGCTATACCAGATGGTGCACTACCAAAGTCAGCAGATTGTGTATCAACCCCACGACCGAACTCATAAATATCCTTGCGATTGTTTTCTTGATGATTCTTATAAGCTTCTGTATTAATTTCAAGGTTTACTGTTTTCACTTCACCATTTCCTGATGTAAAAACAACCCTGTATATCGATACATTTTTTCTGAACTCTGATGCATTTGTACCATCGAAATCATTTACAACATACGTACTGTTAGGCAAGTCCTCAAGGTTGTTACTGTTATCTGACTTGTTACGATCATAGTCATCTACTAGATTCTTGATGATCTCAACTAGCGGCTGCTCTTCCTCGTTGTACTTCCAACAAATGAATGGCACGCGTTCCCAGTTCATAGCAGTTTCTGTTTCGCCATTAACCACAGCAAAATGCGAACCTGTGTCTCCTGCTTCAACATCAGGAATTAGCCCTGTACCGCCTGTTGTATACCGCCTAACGCCGTTTTTATCCCACCATTCAATCTTAGTGACACGTTTACGCTTAAGACCTTCGTATACCTCAACTTCATACTCTCGTATAACAGCATCTAGTACTGTATGAGCTTCATCCGCCCACAAAGGTATGATTTCCTCGCTATTCATCTTCTTAAACGATAGTTCACCGTCAGTGTCATAGTAGACAATCCACCAGGCAAGTCCTTTATTTATTGACTCTTTACCAGTGGATTGTATACGGCGTAACATGTCTTGATTGAAGATCGCTGTCAATGCCGCATCATATTCCTTTTTATCGGTTTGGATGCTCATTGGCTTGCCTAATAGATATCCTATCTTTTGATCTACTAATTTTCTGATGAAGGGATTAGAAAGTTTGTTGTTTGCTAAATTGGCTACTGGCTCTAATGCTCCACTGGCACCAACAACCATACGTTTACGGTCTAGTATGTCAGTCTTATTACGATAATAACGATCACCAGTAAGCATCCACTCTCGCTTATCTGAGCCCTTCCAGTCTCCTGTCTCTAATTGTATGATTTGTTCTAAGTTAGCTTCTGTCTTGGCTCCGTGAATGATGATATTTTCAATTTCTTTTTGCTCATTACCGTTAGGCCATAATGATGACAATTGGCTTCCTCCTTTCATTAGGTCGGGAATGTTACGCCGCCTTTACTCTTAACCACCTTACGTACAAAGTAACGATCCCCATCCATCTGATGGTCATTCTCTTTGATTGGCTTGTCCTCGCCACGAGCGGCCGCCTTTGCATCCCAACTGTAAGATTGATATTCCCTCAACGTTTCTTTGCAGCAGTCGTTATATTTGATACTGCCATCTACAAGACTAGAAGCCACATCACGTATGCCATCTACCACACTGTTATCTGCTGGTATAACGCGAAATAGACCACGCTTTTTAAGCGCAGCTATAAATGAAGCAGCCGATGGATCGATAATAACTCCACGCAATGAGAGCTTGCCGACAAACTCTATAAGATCATCGCAGTATTCCTCATCTGTTTTTTGCTTACTCTTCTTACGACCATCGTAATGATACTCCTTTACTTTGTACCAAACCTTGTCGCACTTGCCCCACAAACCGAATGTAGTAGGGTTTTGCGTTCCGTAGTCGCATGACACATAGTATTCGGTGTATCGTCTTTCAATAGTTGGTACAACATGAACCTCAGTAGAGAACATGTCATATATGATGCCCTCAGCCATTACCCACAAACCAAGAATGTATCTCTTAAAGAACACTCCTGAGTACATACGCCTATATCTATCCTTAATCCGTTCGGACAAGGATAAATTGTCATCCATCGTAAAACGCAGATATATCAAGTTCTTTTCTAGGTTCTTATCGATCCATTCAACCTTAAACCAATGATAAGGACCAGCTGGGTTACAGTTAAACCAATACTTAGATCCATCTACCGAACAACGACCAGTTGCCTGCGTAACGAAACTCTCTGGCATTAAGGCTACTTCATCAAAAAAGATGCCTGCTAATGTAATACCTTGAATTAAATCTTGCGAACGTTCATCTTTACCGCCAAATATATAAAAGTAGTTTGTTTTACCGAGTTTAGATATGACCAGTAAGTTATCAGCACGTTGGTCTTTAACCTTATAACCTCTTGATCTGAGCATCAATTTAAGCCAAAATACAACGTTACGTCTAAAAGAACCTATCGTCTTGCCGCACATACCAAAGTTTTGTTGATCAAACGTTTCAAGCGCCCACATAACAAAGGATAGTGACATTGACAATGTCTTACCGCTACGAATAGCTCCATCAGCTATTACGCCGTCTTTACCTTGAACAGGGGATGATGGCAACCACCAGGTCAATACCTTAAGCTGTTTAGGAGAAAATGGTTTGAATTTGAATATCGCCGACTTGATTTTATTCCTCATCAGCCCATACCTCGCTTACCTTACCTTCCAGCGCTGCCAAGAAACCATCATCTTCAACTTCTTCCTCGTCCTCACCAGCTCGAATCTTGATATCTAACTTAGCTTTATCAATATCCACACGAAGCTTATCAAGGCGTAAGCGATCTTCTTCAGACATAAGGTTCATATACTTATCAAGCTTGTCTAAAGCCTTCATACGATCCAGTAGCTTTATCTTCATGCCAGATTCATTATTACTTATCTCTGATATTAAAGAGCCGTCAACCTCACTGTCCGACTTAACTCTCATATAGGTACCAGACTTATTCCATGTCGCAAAGTCAGTTATATCAGCAAAGGCAATGTCCATGTATTTCTGTATGATGGCTTTAGACGACAAAAAAGACTCTGCGAATATCTCATCACGAGTCTTTTGTAGCTCAGCTGCTATCTTAGGATTCCTTAGTAATCTATGTCCTTCGACCATTGCAGTAGAGTAAGCACAACCATATGCCTTCTGATAAGCTTTAGTCGCATTCCAGCACTTTAGATAGAATCCGATGAATAGTCGTTGTTTGTCTGTGAAATCACTATCTTGCACTTCGTCTATTCTCTCTACAGCTTTATCAATAATCTTATCTGATTTGGTTTGTTTCTTCTTTTGTTGTACAACACTTTTAGTTTTGTTATCGGTTTGTTGTACAACATTCCATTTATCACGAGATTTCCATACTGCTACCTTCTTCTCATCTACTTCAAGTTGCTCAGCTATCGCTCGATTGGTTATATCACCGTTATGGGATTTGTATATCTCATGTGCTGCATCTCTGTTTGGGTCTCTTATCCTTGCCAATACATATCACCACCACCTGAGTTATCTTTGATTTGTTAAATAGAAAAAGCCACTCGTTAGAGTGACTTAAACTTAACTCGATATTCAGTTATTGCTTTACCGTCAGATATTTTAATGTCCTCTTCTTTCTCCAATGACACTTTATAACCCATTTCTTTTATCTGTGCTATTAGAGCTAAGTATTTCTCTTTTTCTGTTTCCCCGTTTGCTGAGAGTTTATGCTTTTTAGCAAACTTATCAATTTCCAACTTAATTAGCTCATTGACTTCTTTAGTGAAATGCGAAAACATAATCATCCTCCTTTTTCGCCATCTTCGTATATTTCGACAAAAGGAAGCAAATCATTTGATTGAGTGATTATATTTTTCTAATTTCTTCGCTCTTTTAATTCATCTAACAATGCTGTAATGTGAGCTCGTTGTTCTTCTTTTGCATTCTTAAACTGTTCAAGCTCAAGTTCTTTTTGCTGTAATTGCTCTCTAAGTGGTTTGCCTATTTTCTCTTCATAACTAACAACATGGTTTGTTTTTTTAAGGAATTGCGCGGCGCTATTAACTACCGACAATCTGTAAATAAGTTCCCCTATCTCCTTTCTCAATGCCAATTGTTTATCATCTAAATCTTGTAATTCTATATTTAATTCTTCTTCCCACTGACTGTAAAGATTTATATAATCTACTTTCAATAAGTTCTCCAAGGTTTCACCTCCTTATGTCACTTTATTTCGACAAAAGGAAGGTATTTCCTGCAAACAAAAAAGCCACCGCAATGGATGGCTTTTACACGTATCAAGTACGTTTCATATGTGTATCGAAAGTGTGTTAATAAGAAGGTGATCTCCACCACCTAACTATTTATCGGTGCCGCCGACCAGTCGATACTTGGCTTTGTTACATTTCGTTTGATAATACCATTTTATCACATCTTGACACGGTTTAAAAGAACATGTGTGCGCCATTTCAAAGCCATTATTGTGCCAATATCATATATTCCCTCTCTGCCTCGCTTCTTCTTCTCGAAAATGTACGGGCAGATATCTCAAATTCGTTGCGAATGTCTATTGCTTCCTTACCTTCAACGTATATTAAGCGTAATATATTTGCTTGCTCAGGTCTGTACGTCCCTAGAGCGTGTAGCAATGTATCTATTCTCGATATCTCCTCTTGAAGATACTGTAGCTCCGCAACTCGCTCCAATACCAAATCAAGATCATCCCTAACATCGTAACCCCTTGCTGCTACTACCTTGGCTATTTTGTCCTTAAGTTCCTTAAGCAACTTTGTATCCTCTGCATTTGTCCCATGCTCTGGAACGGCTCTCAGTTGGCTTTTCACACCTGCTGGGAACCATTCGAAACGTTCACCTGCTATTTTTTCCAACCTTTGCTCTCTCAAGCTTAGATACATATGACTAGGTAACCCTCTAAGCTTACCATGTAACTCTTGCAAATGATCATCTTGGTTAAGCCTGCTTACTGTGATGCCGCCACCAACTGAGTATGTCTCCAATACCTCTTTACGTGCCACTAGACGATTATAGTTACGTAGTTTTTCAATTACATCTCGATCCGTCATATAATCCACCTCACAGTAATTTAATACTTCTTGTATTACCTTTATCGCCTACCCTTTGGATATAACCCTTCTTCTCAAGCCTCTCCAAGTGACCGTGAGCCGTAGACGATGACTTGAGCTTTACTCCTGCCGCGATCTCTCGGATAGATGGTGTAAAGCCGTTAATACTGACAAACTCGACTAAGTATCTGTATACCCTACTCTGCGCTGGCGTTAATTTCTTTTTATCGATGGGTATATCATCAACTGATAGACCTTTTGACACTCTATCAATACGATCTGTAAGCTTAACCGCTACCGATGGATGATCGTCTTGCACTCTTATGATCTCTCCTCTATCATTGCGATATAACCAAACTGATTCTTTTGTCCATTTACCGTGAGTTTCCATATCATTAACTATTTCTTTGATTTCAATTGTCGTTATGCTGCTCAATCCAACTATTTGACTTGATCTATAATGATTGGCAATTTCTTCATACACTTTCTTTTCCGCAACCGATTCGCTCGATGCTTCTACAGTATGCGTTTGGTTTTCTACCCTCGTTCTGATTCCATCGTACAAGTGTACAAATGCTTTAAGTTCATACGTTTTCTGCTTATCCCTGTCCATGTTCTACCTCCCTCGGCAAAGTAATAGGAGACCAATGAGTAATTCCGTTAATCTCTTGCCATTCATCACGAATTAACACATGCCATGCATAATGACGACTACCGTAATTAGTCCGGTATCGCTGTCCCAACCAAACATCTCCATCAGCGGTTATTAGATGCTTTACGTGTGATTCAATTGATCTATCATTCTCCTGATATTCAATCCAATCTGGCATGCTCAGTATCTGCTCTCTTGTTAGTTCATTCATCCCCTTGACCTCCTTGACCAGTAATGATGACTCGCTCCCCGATCTGTTTGCTATAGATCATAAATCCAACAACTTCCCAAGTTTTACCGCTTTCTAATTGGATTGTCTCACTACCTTTTGTTGCAATCGCTTGAGCTAGCTCGCCTACAAGGGATTTAGGTAAAGCAGTGTACTCTTGACCGCCATCTTCGGTAAATACCATGATCGTAATTGGTCCAATAATTTTAAGCGTAACTGGTTCATTCATCCTTTACCCCTCCAACTCATAAAATACTTCCACCCTTTTTGTAACCAATCCACAGAAAAATGAATAAAACCAGTACGAATGGTAGCCATATCACATGTACGAGTAATCCACCTATAATTCCAAATGCATTATAAGGGCGCCAATACAGACCTAACAGCATATATACAATAATGCATATTATCCATAACATTAGCTTTACCCCTCCAATAGCTCCTTGTTGTCAAACTTTGTTCCAACAACTCTGTAACCAACGGACGCGTGCTCTTCGAATGTCTCAAAATCCATCCATTCACCCTTGTTTGGCACTAGCAAGAAAGATGCGCTATCTGCATCCCATACCACTAGGTAGTAGTTTCCATCCATAAAATCCATTACAATGTCGTGCTCGTATACATCTAACTTGTCGAAATCTTGCTTGCCTGTGTATTGACCTACTGTTTCAGCCTTTACGCTGATCCAAAACTCAGTATTAAAATATTGATCATCTAGGTCAATTACATCACCGACAATAAGACTTTTGCCAATCAGATTACCGTATACCCAGCCATCTTTAATGTGCTCCTCAATCTCGTTCGTAACCTCGATATCAACCTTACCTCTAAACTTGTATCTATCCATCCCTACCATCCTTTCTTCGTGGACTATCGAACATCCTCGCCACTTGATTCATTCGGATTCCCTCTTGAATACCGTTTATCATTCCGATTGTCGCTAGCATCGGATCTACTTTCCTTCTAGCTTTACCTCTCGGCTTAGGTGTCTGTGCTGGATAATCACCTAGCTGCTTACGTCTCTTTGCTTGTCCCATCAACTGACCACCCTTTACTGTATTTTGCATAGCCTGCGAAAAAGCGAGGATCCTGCTCCATTATTCGTTTTACCGCGATCTCAGCACGATTGATAATTACTCGATCAGGATGTGGCAATGCCAGTGTGTCTGATACATTTTGTTGGCTCGTAAACCAATCTAGCTCTTGAATGGCGTATGCAAGTAACTTGTACAGTTGATAATTCACTTGATTTTCATTTGCCATTACCCTTTCACCTCTTTCAACGCTTCATTGACCACTTTTCTGACATTTGCTTTATTGAGGTTGTTCAGATCCCATGTTTTCAATAGCTCCAGTGCTTCAATCAACTTCTGATTCTGTTCATTCAGTCGCTCTATCAAACCTTCACGCGCCCAGTACGATTGCCCTAGTCGTTCTTCTCGATCTAATAACTTACCGTGCAATTCGTCACGCTCGTCTCTGATCTCTTCAACATCTCTTTCGAGTTCAAGATTGGCTGCTTGTGCTTGCTCTAGTTGCTCTAACAAACTATCATGTGCTATTGTCATTTTCGTCAGTTCAGATTCAGTTCGAGCTAATTTATGCGCTAGTTTGTCTTGTTTTAATTGCTCCTCTAGCTCTACAATCCTTTGTGCTGCATATAAATCAATTGGAGCATCGCTAATTCGTAAGTATTCAACGATTTTCTCATTCATCTCTGAGTAGGTGTTGCAATGCTTGCTTTGTTCACTCACTTGATTCACTCCTTAAGAAGTTTTCGTACTCCCTGTATTCATATACCTTTCCTGTATACTCTTGCACCAAGCGTTCGTACCCTTCTTTAATAATGGTGCTGCCAGTGAATACGTAGCAATTTTTCAGTTCATTGATTCCTCTGTAAGAAACAGTTGTCAATTCAATCCCTAGAAGATCGGTGGCTTTTTCGTATCCTCCATCCCAATATTGGCCATAACAATGAATGATTTCATCATTGTCCAAAGTGATATCAAATTTATGTCCACCAAATGCATAAAATCCTGGAGTAGGTGTGCTATATACGTAGCATGTGATAAATAAACATTCATCATCAATACCAATGATTAGATTTCCGTGTTTGTAATATGTGTATTTAGGTTCGTTGTTTAGGACTAGAGCGTTTCTTCCGTTCATTTTAACAAGTGCTAATACATTACTCACTAGATTCACCCTTTCATATAGATAGTGTCGTCGTACAACGACATTACCTAGTTTCTTTTATCCGATGCAATCCAGCATTCAGATCAAACTTTCTTATGCCGAGCTTTTTAGCTAACTGACTACGCGGCATACCTTTATTTGATTTAATGATCTTTATCTGAGCTTCCGTAAATTTGAATGTGTACTGTAAATCTAGCAATTCGTCAACTTTTTCAGACTCGGATTCTTTAATATACTTAGGGATTTTACGATATTTTTGATTTGCGTTTACTTCATATTCGACATCAAGCGCTGTGTATTCAAAATCGATTTCGCCTTTCTTTTGAACGATCATTTCTTTTTCTAACAACACATTTATCAGCATCGTTACGGCAACTTTTGGAGCTTCCAATAGCATAGCGAGCTTGAACTTTTCAGAGTTAGGGTTGTTTTTGATCATTTCATAAGCTCGTTTTTGATTCTTCGTGATCGATATTGCCATCACTCCCACCACTTTTCGGTTTCAATGTGTACAATCGGTTCTTCTGACCACGTTTTCACATTAAATTCTTCTGTTGCCCAATTAGAGTGCGGCATAACGTTGAGATCGCTAAAATCTAGCATGTTGTCGGTTGTGTTTTGAATAAAATAGACTTGCTTGACCGCTCTAGTAAGTGCATCTCCATGTACAACGGTCGCATTCATTCCGCGAATCAGAAGGTTGAATAGTAGAAAAGGAATTGCTCGATCAGATAGCTCTTCGCATCCATATAAAAATAATGATGGCTTGTACTGCCAAAATGGTGTATTTACTCGATCATGTTGCCATTTTTGTATCAACAAACCGCCTGATCCTGCTGTAACATCAAAACTGTTATAGTTGCTTGAATCACTTTGTACAAGTTTAGATAATAATTCACTAATTTCGTCAGGTGTGAAGTCTTGCTTGTGATTTTTACGGTCAGCATGTTCATCTTGAAAATAAATATGGAACCAGTCAAACGTCATATCACATTCAATTCCAAGAAACTTTTTGAATAATTCTTCACGTTTTTCACGATCAAACAATATTTTCATTAATTGACTCGGCGCTTTATAAGAATCATCAATCTGCAACAGTTCGTTAATTTTTTCGGTTGTCAGCATCGTCATAGTATCATCATCATCTTTTCGGTTTCTTCTTCTTCGACCGATTTCAGAAGGTGGCCGTAAGTCATCTGAATCATTTTTGTGTCAGTGTGACCTAGCCGTTTAGCAACTACCTGTGGTGATATCCGTTTAGCAAGCAAGACACTCGCTTGCGTGTGACGCAGCTTATGCAAACTAATATATTCAATGTCTAACTCCAAAAATAATAATTTTAAGTTGTCATTTATCGTAGAATTATATATCTTAATCCCTTTCTCGATGAACATTGCAAATTGATCAATTTTAAGATCGTGTGCAATCAACCAGTCGATATAAAGGCGCATTATCTCTAAAAATTCGTTATCTACCGCTATCTTTCTTACACTTGCGAAGTTTTTCGTAGGTTTGAAATTATAATCAAATTTATAATCCCAAGTTTTATCGATATTAAGCAAACCATTTTCAAAGTCAATGTCCTCAATCGTTAAACCGAGGATTTCGGAAAATCTCATACCTGTCTTTAATGCCACGTAGATAATCATAGTAACCATTTGATTTTTATATTTCCCTGCCGAATTTAGAGATTCAGCCTTCTCTCTTTGTGTTCCTTTTCTGCCTAGTCCTACTGGAACAATTGTAAATGGTTGTTTCAGTAGAGAGTCATTCAACTTTTGTAATAGTAGATTCTTTAACTTTTCATATTCATCAAATTCAAGCCATTTCTTTTTCTCACGTAGCGCTTTCAATTCATGTACAGGCAACGTCTTTTCCATTGAATTCACTTCAATTCGTATACATGGATTAATATTGATAAAACCATCTGTGAGTGCATCAACGAAACTCGCTTTAATAATGCTGTGAAAATCAGTTGTCGTCTGCCTTGCATGCGTAGCTCCAAAATTATTCATAAAATTTTGGAGATCCATACGATTAATCTTCTTAATGCTTTTGATACCAATTGGATGATTTCTAATGTGATCAGCAGCAATTTTGTACTTCACAACTGATACACGGCGTCTGCCTTGTGTGCGATATGTTGTATACCACTGTTCAAAATAATCAATATATATCAATCTAATTAACCCCTTCCTTCGCAATATGTGTCTACTTGGACACTATTTAGACAACACACGTACCCAGTACTCATTATCCTTTTGAACCAAGAAAGTGATATTCTTTGCTACACATACTCGCTTATTTGGATTCTTAGGTGCTTTCATCTACTCATTCCTCCTATCTAACTTAAAAGGTCAACTACAGGACCATCTAACAGCCAATATTTTGATACGCTATCACCGCTAAACGCATCATCCAAAACTGCTTGAATACGGTCTATATGTTCTTTTTTGATGCAATCGTTAGCTCTTTCATCCCAATCTTCATACATTTGGTCATACTCATTTTCAATATAATTTGAAAGCATCCACTTGGCATCTGGTGCCCACCGTTTTTCTGTAGCAACGATCCAAATTTCTCCCCTTCCTTCGTGTTCACCATTTGCTACACATTGGCGTAACTCTTCTGCAGTCAGTTTGAAATGAGCATCCTCATAGCTCACTAGCGTTTCATCGGGCAATTCTGATAACTTCACTTTTTCAACAACTTTAGTTTCATTTGTCATCCTTTATTACTCCTCTCTAAACAACTGATTTTTTATATCTACAAGAAAATTCATCTTCCCACTCATAAATAAAACCATCTGGAGCTATCTTTTTCTTAACCTTGCCGTTGCATCGATCTATGATCGTTTGATAACTCATAAAATTTTCTTTGCCAGCTGCTCTTGCACTTCGATATATTTCAACTACTTCGCCGCTCGTATCAATTTTCAACACTGATTGTCTACTTTGGCCGCCAGTCATTTTCCCAAGTTCCTGCCTTGTGATGTAAGCAAGATTGTTAATCCAGTTATCAAGCTTGTTACCATTTTTGTGATAAAGGACTTCGCCCAATTTAGGAGTTCGCATAAAGGTGTGCTGCATTAATTTGTGTACTCGTAATTCCCTCCGGATGCCGGAACTGTCTAGTAAACGGATAGTATATCCGCATCGTTTTAATGCCGGTTTAAGCAGTGTCTTTTTTGCATTTTTCCAAAGTCTACGAATGTCACCACGGTTATTAATTTCGTATAATGGATATCCTGGGATTGTCTTAAAACCCATTTTCTCTATCTGCACTTTCTCACCTCACACATCTAATTCAACTCT
>DXHF01000263.1 GCA_019113605.1 Candidatus Paenibacillus intestinavium | reverse complement strand
AGCGCTGTCGCTAGACTTGGTTCGCGGTATCAAGCGTCGCAATTTCTGGGTAATGGAGCAACTGAGCGGAGCGCAGGGTGCCTGGATGCCGATTCAGCGCACCCCTTATCCTGGACTGATCCGGGCTCGTTCCTGGCAGACAATTGCCCGCGGCGCCGATATGGTCGTCCATTTTCGATGGAGGAGTGCCACCGTCGGAGCCGAACAGTTCTGGCATGGAATTATCGATCATAGCAATGTTCCTGGACGTAGGTTTAGGGAGTTCGCGGAACTTACTCGTGAGGTGAACCAGCTAGGAGAACGATTAGCGGGCTCGACAATCGTAACTAAGGTTGCAATTCTGCATTCGCATGATCAGCATACGGCTCTTTCCCTTCAGGCGCAAGCGGAGGGGGGAATGCACTATATGGACAACTTGTCCTCTATGCACAACGCATTTCTGAAAATGGGTGTCGGTACGGACGTAATCAACTGGACTGAGGAGCTCGATGGTTACAAGCTGGTCATTGTCCCTTCTCTCTTTTTGTTAAGTGAAGAAGTAGCGCAGCGGCTAGAGCGATTCGCAGCCGGAGGAGGCACGGTCGTCCTCACCAATCGGACAGGCGTGAAGAACATGAGAAATGTATGCGAGATGCTGCCTCTGCCGGGGCTGCTGGCGGAAGCAGCGGGTATTGTCGTTAGTGAATATGATGCAATCGGCAACAGCGAGCATCGGATTCGGAACGCGGAGGGGCAGACTTTCGCTGCGAAGCAATGGTGCGATCTGCTGGAACTGCGAGGAGCAGAACCAATTGCTTGGTATGACAACGACTATTACGAGGGTGTGCCAGCTGTTACTGTCAATAAGCTTGGTGAAGGTGAGGTGTATTATGTCGGCACTTGGCCGGAGCCATCGTATTTCTATCAGCTGTTCGAAAACATATTAAAAGAAAAGAACTTGGCACCGAAGCTACAGCTACCGGAAGGTGTCGAGCTGTCGATTCGAACGAAGGGTGAGGAAAGCTACCTGTTCCTGATTAATTTGACGAATAAGCAACGAGAGGTTACGCTTGACGTTCCTTATCGCAGCTTGTTGACGAGCGAGATATCGGAGCAGAAGTTGACGCTGCCAGCTTTGGGAGTAGATATTCTAACTTTATAAAATCTACGGCTTACGTCGAACAACGAAATAATCGTAATGAATAAAGACTGTCCAAAAAACTTCTGGACAGTCTTTGCATTTAATATTATTTATGATTTATTAGCTGCTTGCTGCAGGAAATCTTCGGTAGAATTTACTTCACAGTACATACCGTTAAGGGCGCCGACAAACGCATAATGGACCTGTTCAGCTGATACTACCTTGCCTTGATAAGATAAGTCTTTCGTTGCACATGCATCTTCAATAAGTGTCGTCTTAAAGCCTAGATCCACTGCCGCTCTCACTGTTGCATCAATACACATATGTGTCATCATACCTACAACTACTACCTTAGTTACGCCATTTTTTCTTAATTTGCTTTCTAATTCCGTTTGTAAGAAACTATTAGGGAAATGTTTGATAATAATGCTTTCAGTTTCCACTGGTTGAACAGCTTCATGTATTTCTACGCCTTCCGTATCAGGAAGGAAGAATCCTAATGCTGGATCACCGGCGATATGTTGCACATGAAAAATGTTATCTTTGTTGTTCTGTCTAAACCATTCAAGCACTTTCGCAGCATTAGTAGCCGCTTTTTCAGGCTTACTTAATTCCATTTTTCCATTTGGAAAATAGTCATTTTGAATATCTACAATAATTAGAGCTGTGCTCATTATTACCCACCTCGTTCAAATTTTTTGGTACACTGTAATGATAGATCGAATATCGATTTTTATCGATAAGTTGACGAAACAGTTTGACCACAAAAAATTTCATGGCGAAAGGAAATTATTATGCAACTTGATAACATTGATTTTCAGATCCTTCGGTTATTATCCGAAAATTCACGTATTCAATGGAAAGACCTAGGAGAACAAATTCATATGACGGGACAAGCCGTCGGAAATCGCATAAAAAAGCTTGAGGAAGGTGGCGTAATTAAAGCTTACTCTCTCATCATTGATGAAATGAAATTAGGACTTACGTATACAGCGTTTGTCATCATTTATATGAAAACAGCGAACCATGATTCGTTTATAAGATTAATTAATGATCGAGATGAGGTAGTGGAAGTTCACCGAGTATCGGGAGAAGGCTGTTATCATTTGAAAATTAAAGTTAACTCTCATGAACAATTGAATCTTTTTTTGGATAAAATTCTTGAGTATGGGAACTATGCTATACATCTATCAATACAAGAGATTAAACACAAAAACCCGTTAACTGTTACATGAAAAATGTCATGTTTATCATTTTTTGGATAAGTATAATAATTATAGTAAAAACTTTAATTAATTCAATGTTATGTAAGCGTTTACTTTATATAATCTACTTAGAAAGGAGGACAAGGAATAGCTCACAGAATAAGACACAGGATAAGTTATGTACTACAAGTGAAGAACTTACAGCTGGTATGTAGAAAAGTTGTGTCAAATCTAATTATTTGAGGAGGATGATTATGTTTAAGTTCAAAAAGACATTTTTGAGTTTAGCGATTGTAGCTTCAATGAGTTTTGGCTTGATTGGTGCATCTTCAAGCGCAGCGACAGACTATTATCAGAATTGGACCGATGGTGGCGGAACGGTAAATGCTACTAACGGAGCTGGTGGGAATTACAGCGTAAACTGGAGTAATACCGGTAATTTTGTTACAGGTAAAGGATGGAATGTTGGATCACCAAATCGGACAGTCAATTATAATGCTGGTGTTTGGGCGCCGTCAGGCAATGGGTATTTGACTCTTTACGGGTGGACAAGAAACTCACTTATTGAATATTACGTAGTGGATAGCTGGGGTACTTATAGACCTACTGGAACGTATAAAGGTAGCGTGTACAGTGATGGTGGCACCTACGACATATATACTACTACTCGCTACAATGCGCCTTCCATTGACGGTACACAAACATTTACTCAGTACTGGAGCGTACGACAGTCCAAAAGAGCGACAGGTAGCAACGTAGCTATTACTTTTGGCAACCATGTTAACGCGTGGAAAAATGTAGGCATGCATCTTGGCTATAGTTGGTCTTACCAAATCATGGCAACAGAAGGCTATCAAAGTAGTGGTAGTTCTAACGTAACGGTATGGTAAGCGATAAGTGGTAAAGCAAGGAAAATTGTGAATGCTTGATGATTTTCATTGTATAGAGTGAATTTTTATTTGGTATTGCTAAGGCCCGCCGGTCTCACATCCGGCGGCCTTATATATTTCAAACTATAACTCTTCCTCTTCATTTAAAGGAGATGTATCAATGAGAAAATGGTTAGTTTTTCTTTTCATTTCTATTATAGTAGTTACTAGCGCATGTTCGAGAGATACAGAAACAAAGAATACTACAAACAATGAAAATAATGAAATACATGAGATGAATGAGAACTTTGTGTTCGTCGCAGGCGGGGCTTTTGTGAATACTACGTCTAATTTCTATGAAAAAGAGGTTTTAATATCTGACTTTTATATAAGCAAATATGAAGTGACTCAAAAAGAGTGGCTGGATGTAATGGGGAGTAACCCTTCAGCGTTCATAGGCGAAAATTTACCTGTAGAAATGGTGAGCTGGTATGACGTTATTGAGTACTGTAATAAAAGGAGTATACAAGAGGGGTTGAAACCTTATTACAATATAGATATGAAGAAAAAAGACCCGAAAAATAATAGCGAATACGATAATATGAAATGGACAGTAACCATCAATGAGGGAGCTAATGGCTATCGTTTGCCGACCGAAGCGGAGTGGGAGTATGCTTCGAGTGGAGGCCAGATGAGTGCAGGCTACACATACAGTGGAAGTGATGAAGCTGATGAAGTAGCGTGGTATTGGAAAAATGCTGGTGATAACTATTTAACTGGTGATTGGAATTGGCCCATCATAGAAAGCAACAAAAATCAAACAAAAACGGTCGGTTCAAAGGAACCTAATGAGCTAGGAATTCATGATATGTCGGGTAATGTAAGGGAATGGGTATGGAATTGGTATGACGATGTGGATATTAAGGAAGGTTTATACCGAGTTGTTAAGGGTGGTGGCTGGATAGGAGATATCAGCAACAATGAGATATCCTTTCGCGGCAAGTTTGAGGCTAATGGTTTTGGCCCTGATCAAGGTTTTCGTGTAAGTCGAAGCGACTAATTGGAATAAGGAGAAACAGTGTGGAAACCTTAAAAGGGGCTGGGACAGAAGGTTATAATGTAACGGAAAAACCTAACTATAATACGAAATTCTTTTAAGGAATTTCGTTATAGTTAGGTTTTTTTGCTTATTTCTTTTCAAACGCTTCCATTAGGAGCTCAATATTACTATAATCAGGATACACATAAGGAGTATCAGATGGTGGTATTAATTCATAACTTTCAACTTGAAGTTCCATAATTTCCATCCCGTTATATTCTGTAAGGGCAACAGTAGCTACAACAGTTACCCATGTATCATTATGGAGCTCTTTTGCTACAGGAGAATTGGCTAATAGACCATATGGCTCCATGTCTGCTGAACAACAGCTCATGGCTAGTCTAGATACTACAAATTGATTTGTATTCATATCCTCTTCACGATAGACATACCCACTCATTTCTAACCGCTTACCGACAAATGCCTCTCGATATAAATCCATAGTAGTAATAATTTCAATAAAGCCCATTTCACTAACAGTAAATTGTTCTTGTTGAAAAAGCATCATCCCTAGTTTTGCATAATCTTTAGTGTATTTATCAGAAGGGAATAACTTATTCAATTCCTTTGTAGTGATGGATGCATCTGGATTCGCTTCAGATTCTTTTGTTTCACTCTCTATCACAAACGGTTGCTGGATAACATCGATGAAAGAATCATCTTCAACTACTACTTGATTTGAAATTAAAGATTGAGATTGGGCTTGATTCATCGTAGTACTGCTGGTCAAATTAATTCCTTTCAAAGATGTAATACCACTCCCTAGTAATGTGTCCTG
>DXHF01000018.1 GCA_019113605.1 Candidatus Paenibacillus intestinavium | reverse complement strand
CAAAAATAAGTATACGATTGATGAAGTAGCTGTAAGTTTTCTGGGTACAGTGTATATAGGTATCGGCTTTGCGTCGATGATCGATGTACGCCTACTTGAACAGTATGGTTTATGGTGGAGTATACTGGCATTTTGTGTCATATGGGCATCGGATATTGGTGCTTATTTCTCTGGGCGTGCGTTTGGAAAACATAAACTATGGCCATTAATAAGTCCTAACAAGACGATAGAAGGTGCAATTGGCGGAGTTGTTTGCTCTGTTATTGTTGCTGTCATTTTTGCACTATTTGCTCCTGATTTAATTGAAATGTGGCGTGCAATCTTGATTGGTATCGTTGCTGCTGTAGCAGGACAATTTGGTGATTTAATTCAATCCGCATACAAGCGCGTACGTGGTATCAAAGACATGGGTAATATAATGCCTGGTCATGGCGGTATAATTGATCGCACAGATAGTTGGATCATTGTTTTTCCAATATTGGTGTTAACACAACTTATTCCTGTCTAAGGTGGAGGGTAATATTTTGAAAAAAATTTCACTGCTAGGGTCAACAGGATCAATAGGTACGCAAACATTAGATGTTGTTGATCAGCATCCTGATAAATTTGAAGTGGTTGCACTTTCCGCTGGTAGTAATATTGAAAGATTAATACAGCAAGCGCAAAAGTATAAACCTCAAGTTATAAGCGTTGCAACGAAAGAGCTTGCAGAGCAATTAAAATTACATATTCCTCTTCATACTAAAGTTGTATACGGAGAAGAAGGTTTAATCGAAGTGGCAACTGTTTCAGATGCTGAGATCGTTGTTACCGCAATACTAGGAAGCCGTGGGTTGCCGGCTACATTAGCAGCAATCGACGAAGGTAAGACAATCGGACTTGCTAACAAAGAGACGCTTGTAACGGCAGGACATATCGTTATGGAGCGAGCTAGGAAGAAGCAAGTTGCGATCTTACCGATTGATAGCGAACATTCTGCTATTTTTCAATGCCTTAACGGTGAATCGATAAGTAGCATTGATCATATTACATTAACTGCCTCGGGCGGATCTTTCCGAGATTATTCTAGAGAGCAACTAGCGAATGTAACGGTAGAGCAAGCATTGAATCATCCCAATTGGTCGATGGGTGCGAAGATAACTATAGATTCGGCTACTATGGCGAATAAAGGTCTTGAAGTCATTGAAGCTCACTGGTTGTTCAATCTTAGCTATGATCAGATTAAAGTCATTATACATCCGGAAAGTATTATTCATTCGTATGTTGAATTCAATGATCGTAGTGTAATTGCCCAGCTTGGAATGCCTGATATGAGAGTGCCAATCCAATACGCATTAACGTATCCTGAGCGGATTGCAACACGCACAGATCGATTAGATCTAGCTTCAATTAGCAGACTTAATTTTCGTCAAATGGATTTCGGACGATATCCAATGTTGAGATTGGCTTTTGAATGCGGAAGAGCCGGCTTGTCTGCTCCTACAGTGTTCAATGCTGCCAATGAAATAGCTGTTGAACGCTTTTTACGTGGTGAAATATCATTTTTAGCCATCGAACATGTTGTAGAGTCTGTTCTCTCACAACATCATAGCTGTAAAGTTGATAGTATTGAGGCCATCATTGCTGTCGATCAAGAAGCAAGAACAATTGCCGCTCGAATTTAATTGTGAAGGGTAGTTCTCTTGTGTCGCGCAGTAGAATAATGATAATCTATGTACAGGCCGTAACAACGGGAGGCTATGAGAAAGAATGCAAATGATTCAAACGGTGCTATTAACGGTATTAGTATTTTTTGTAATTGTTACGATCCATGAATGGGGTCATTATTACTTCGCCAAGCGAGCGGGTATTCTTGTTAGGGAATTCGCAATTGGTTTTGGACCGAAACTGTTCTCATTCAATCGTGGTGAGACGAAGTTTACGCTTCGTTTAGTTCCGGCAGGCGGCTACGTACGGATGGCTGGCGAAGATCCAGAAATCGTTGAAGTACAGACAGGACAGACAATAGCAGTAAGATTAAAGGATGGAATTGTACATCGAATCTATTTGGATCGTCTCGATGAACGCAGTGAATCGATCCGTGGTGAAGTACTCTCGGTAGACCTAGAACGCCAATTACATATCGATCTTGATATCGATGGTGAGTTGGAAAAATTCATCGTCAGCCCTCAAGCTTTAGTAGTCGCTAGAGGTAACGAAACTCAGATCGCTCCTATCGATCGTCATTTTTCTAGTAAATCAGTTGGCAAACGGGCAATGGCTATTTTTGCTGGACCGCTGATGAACTTTATTTTGGCCTTTGTATTATTTCTTGCATTTGTGCAAATGTCAGGGGTTAGGGAAAATATCTTGATCGGTGAAATTGCAGGGACGGACGTTCCGGCAGCTAGTGCAAATATGCAAATTGGCGATAAAATATTAACCGTTAATGGTGAAGCGATTGGTGCGGATTTCTCAAGAATGATTGAAATTATTGGAGAAAATCCAAATAAAACAATTGAAATTGATATTGAGCGCAATGGTGTGGGGCAGAAGATAAATATAATTCCGCTCCCTAATGAAGATGGAATTGGTAAAATCGGTGTAATAGCAGACTTTAGTACTCGTCAAGCTGGTTTTGGTGAAACCATTATTAGTGCAGCAACACAAATGAAAGAATGGACTGTCAGAATCTTTGAAGGGTTAAAAATGCTCGTTACTCTTCAATTCAAATTAGATGATCTAAATGGTCCTGTAGGTACAGCTAAAATAACTGGTCAAATCGCACAACAAGGTATTGTGCAGTTGACGAATTGGACTGCAGTGCTTAGTCTATACTTAGGTATATTTAATTTGTTGCCTGTTCCGGCATTAGATGGTAGTAGATTGTTATTTATCGGACTTGAAGCGATTCGTCGTAAACCGATCAACCCGAACAAAGAAGCGTTTGTTCACTTTATTGGTTTTGCAATGCTTATGTTATTAATGCTTGTCGTCACATATAACGATATTTTGAGATTAATTCGAGGGGAGTAATTCTAGCATATGGCTAAGGATAAACAATTTGTAACAGAGATTACACCTCAATCTGAGGACTTTTCTAAATGGTATATCGATGTAATTAAAAAAGCAGAAC
>DXHF01000262.1 GCA_019113605.1 Candidatus Paenibacillus intestinavium | reverse complement strand
ATTCGTTCTATCCTGATACAATACATAACCAAGCAGAAAAGCGCCAAAAAGTGTAGTGTATCCTTGTAATGCGTTCCATAAATATTTCTGACGGAACATACTTAGCGCAATGAAGTTTAACGTTAAATAAGCGAAAAAGCCCATTTGACTGAAAGCACCTATCATAATTCCCGCAAGAAACATCATCAATAAGTTAAAACCCGTTCCTTTGAGACCAATGATACCGATATCTTGATCTGTAAAAAGCATAATTGCCCCTTGAATCATACAAACAACGGCACCAATAGCCATTGTACTCCAAAATAAGAAAAACCATTTTTTCAGTGTCACTACCGATATTCCTCCTGAACGTTAGTCAATATAACCTTTTCACTGTATTTTACCACGTATCCAGAAAAATGCTAACTAACTGCATGATAAAAGCGTGAACTTTGTACATGCTATATTATAGGTGGGTTTAAAAATGGACTTTGATAACGATGTGAAGCTATGTAGCTTAGTCCACATCGAAGATGAAGCGAACTTGGAAAGTACGGTTCGCATGTACCTACTGACGTACATTTGTGCTTCCGTCTTTCTCAAGTAACGCTCCATCTTCTCGGTTCTGAAATCCCATTTTTAAACCTTCATTTTAATTAATAAAACATTGTACAAAGGAGTTTTCATTATGCGACATTTCATAAAATTACTATCAATATTCACCATATGCTCGTTTTTGATAACAAGTTGTAGTTCTGGCGGTGGCGGTGGCGAATCCCAACAAATGAATTACAAAGATATGAAATCAATGGTCATCGATATTTTGAAAACAGAAGACGCGCAAAAGGCTTTACAAGAATCCGCCTCAGCCCAATCGGGATATACTGCGCAAAGCTCAACAATGCTTAATGTGCAAGATCAAGAAAAAATTAAAACGGCAGTTAAAGATGTCATTAGTTCGCCCGATTACGACAAGGTTATTAAATCATTAATGACAGACACCCGCTTCGCAGGTGAATTCGCTAAAGCTGTTAATGAAATGAACAAGGATCTACATGAGCAATTAGTGAAGGACCCGCAATATCAGGAAGGACTTATTGCCGCATTTGAAAGCGAAGAAATGCAAAAAGTAATTTTGAAAGTACTTAAGGGTAGTGAATACCGTAAGGAATTAATGAGCCTTATGCAAGATTCCCTGCAAAATCCGATCTTCCGCCTTGAACTATTAGATCTCATGAAAAAAGCGGTGGCTGAGGAATTATCTGCTGAACCAAAATCAGGGGGCGACTCTTCCGGTGGAGACTCTTCAAGCACCTCCAACTCTTCATCTGGTGATTCGGGCAAGAAGGAATCCGGTTCCTCATCTGATTAGATCAATTTTAGCAGTCAACTATATATACGATTAAAATTATTCAAACAAAAAAATCGCTACCTCTCTCAATGGGCAACTTGCATACTCATTGCTAAGGTAGCGATTTTTTGTATATTCTAATAAAATATAGATCGACCATTCATATCGTCAACTTTATTACTTAGCCTCACAATGCATAACCACTTTTCCGGCAAGTTCATCATACAGCTGTCCAATCATCGTCTCTGCCGCATAGACACTTGGAGAGAAGTTGGGATCGAGCGGATGATTATCAGGCACTCCAAGCGGGATTTGCGCAAGCAAATCGCAATGTAGCGTTTCTGCTAGCTTACCGCCTCCACCTCTACCGAATACATACTCCTTCTCGCCTGTTAACGCCGATTCAAAGTAAGACATATTCTCAACTACGCCAATAATTTCATGCTCCGTCTTAATCGCCATTGCACCTGCTCTAGCTGCAACAAATGACGCCGTAGCATGTGGTGTTGTAACGATAATCTCTTTACTATGCGGTATCATCTGATGGACATCTAATGCAATATCTCCTGTACCTGGCGGAAGATCTAGCAGCACATAATCAAGCTCGCCCCACTCAATTTCCGAGAAGAAGTTACGCAGCATTTTCCCAAGCATAGGCCCTCTCCATACGATCGGACTATTATCTTCAACGAAAAATCCCATTGATATTACTTTCACTCCGAAGCGTTCAACCGGAATAACCCGCTCATTAATCACTTCTGGACGTTCTTCTATTCCCATCATATCTGGAACGCTAAAACCATATATATCTGCATCGATGATGCCTACTCTTTTCCCTTGTCTAGCTAATGCCGTTGCTAAATTTACCGTTACAGTAGACTTTCCAACTCCACCTTTACCTGAAGCAATCGCAATAAATTGAACATTAGGCTGCTCTGTTAATAATGTACTCCCCATATTAGCAGCATGACCTTGAACAGGTTGCGTTGCCCCTTTATCCGCTTCTATCGTTGTTTCAGGCGCAGATCCCGCTGGTGCAGCTCCCTCACGAAAACGGCAATATACTGCTGCAGCACCGCTTGTTTGTAGCATATCGAATAAAGCAGCTTCAATCGCAGGCTGCTGTTCTTTCACAGCTCCGATTACCGTAACGGAAACTTGATTGTTTTTGACCATAACATCTCTAAAGCTTATAGAATGTGCTCCGTATTGTGTAGCGAGTACATTTTCAATGATTTCAATCGCTTGCTCTCGTAATAATGTCATGACTATTCCCACCTTTATAGTTATACGCTAACAGATTACTCTCTATAGCATAGGCGGTTTACAACAAGAAGTGAAGTACTCCGTGCAAACT
>DXHF01000261.1 GCA_019113605.1 Candidatus Paenibacillus intestinavium | reverse complement strand
CCAATTGCAGCATTTGAGCTAGTTAATAATAGCGTCAATACAATCCCCGTAATAATGCCAAACAATGGGATGTCCGATAAATTTAACATAAATTCAGATGTATAATCAGAAAGAGAAAGTAGCTTCAGACCATTTCTCGTAATCGATAGCCCTAGAAATAATGCACCAAAACCAAATACAACTTGCCCGATATATTGTAATCTTTTGTAATAAACGAATAAGAGTAATATAACGCCAACTGTAATGATCGGTAATGCATAATTTTCGATATCGATACCTACTACAAATATCGTTACCGTCGTACCAATATTTGCACCGATAAGTACACTAATCGCTTGTTTTAAGCTAAGTATATTAGCATTCATTAATCCGATAATCAATATCATTGCACCCGTAGAGCTTTGAAACAATATCGTGATTAATATCCCGACAAGTACACCGAGTAATGGATGAAATGTATAGGTAGCAAGCCAATGCCGTATATTATCGCCAGCTGTTTTTTGCAATCCGTCGGATAAATACTTAATTCCGAACAGAAAAATTGCAATACCACCCACAATCTGAAAGATTGTATCTTGCATATTCACAATAGCTCCTCCAAAATGGATAACTTTCTCAGAAATTGAAATGATCTAGAATTAATTTGTAATATGATTGAAATATTTTATTCATCTTACCTTAATGTAGATTGGTTATACTTCTAAGTGACCCCCTTTTTAATAATATAAACTTTCGACCCACAGCCCGTTGCTGTGGGTCCCTTTTTTTTGTTATGGTGCAAGTTCACTTCATATTCGCCGTCGATCAAGCTACGTCAGCATAATTATCGTGATTACACCCAGCAGCGTGTACGGTACGAGTACACGAGCGGACAAATGCTCGAGGCTTTCAATTGAGGTACGCTATTTGAACTTCCAATTCCAATAAAGGTTCAAATAGCGGGCTTTCAGAACCGAGCAGGTGAAGCGTTACTTGAGAAAGGCGGAAGCGCAAGTGTACATCATTACGTACACGCGAACCGTACTTTCCAAGTTCGCTTCAGATGAGATGTCGGGTACGCTACAACGCATCCCCATCGTTATCAAAGTCCGCTATTTGAACTTCCTCCCAGAATAAGCCCACTTGTTCTGGCTTATGCGCATCAGACCCATACACACATTCAATCCCTAATGCTGTCGCCTGCTTAATAAACCAACTTGGAACATACGCTTGTTCACAGGTTGCTACCCGCAAACCAGCTACATTAACATCTACGCCGACATCACTTTCCTGCAAAAGAGGAAGTAATTGCTCTAATCGTTCCTTCATAAGCGTTTCAGAAATAGGTGGGAGCTTATGAGCGAATTTGGTAATCAAATTCAAGTGACCAATTCGTTTTCTCATATTAAGTGTGCTCGCATGCTCGATAGCAAGTTCGACATGATCAAAATACGTATCCACCAATGTATCCATCGTTCCATAATATCGCAATAGATTGCGCGAGAAATCTTCGGCAGTAAAATCAATACAGTACATTCCAGCTTGTCCAGGCAAATAATGTACAGAATAAACAACATCTTCAAGTAAATGTCCCCATTTACTGACCATTTCATCTGTATAGTCCGTCCGTCCATGCAAGTAATCCAATTCCAGTCCAATCGTAACTTCTATTCTGTCTTGATACTTTTCCTTCACCTGTTGTACGTAAGCGAAGTATTGTTCTAATTGTTGCTCCGGCATTGCCAACTCCTGAAATAATGATTGATCCTTCACCCAATTAGCTGGAAGTGGTGGATGCTCCGTCACCGAATAACGGGTAAATCCTAATGCAATAGCCTGCTCTACATATTGCTCTAATGGAGCATCATTACCGTGATAACAAAATTGTGTATGTGTATGACCATCCCATTTAATCATAATAAGCACCTCAGTGTATGTTGTTGTAGTTAAAAACTCACTTCTGATCGCGATCTATCGATTCAAATTCAGTCGCAAGTTTATTCTACCTTATATTGCTACAATACTTTAATTAATTTATTTTTCCATTCATTTATTCGTTCATTTATTCATTAAGTGCAACCTTTATAAATTATTTAGCGTCTCTAGTTGTAGCATAATTAAAAAGGAGCCTACTACACATGAAACAGAAAAAACATCTTTGGAAATCTACAGCTACTCTACTTATCGCTCTAACTATCGTATTAAGTGGATGCGGGGGCAATGCTAACAATCCAGTTCCTGTTCCAACGACGACACCTGAAAACGTAACTAATGAAGATGACTCAATAGATGACAATTCAGATATTAATACAGATATTAATCAAGAAGAAATCAGTCCGGAAGACAAACTTCCAGGTTCACCAGAAGCAACAACTACGCCGGAATTAGAAGCGACAGAAAAGCCTGATGCTACAACAAAGCCAGAAGCAACATTAAAACCAACAGCTAAACCAACAGAAAAACCAGCAGCAACGCCTAAACCAACTGCCAAACCAACTGCTAAGCCAACACCTAAACCGACGGCTAAGCCTACAGCAAAACCAGTGGCAACGCCTAAACCGACAGCTAAGCCTACCGCTACACCAGAACAGCCAACTAGTATTAATCTGAATGATATTAGTGAACAAATAATAAACGATGTACAATTTTCTTCCATGATGGATGTCTCAGGTGAAATGATTTCTGACGTATTCTATATGGATAGCGATAAATATGTTGAAGACGGTATTTTCCAAGTAGCGATGATGAATGTCAAAGCAGCTGATCTTGCAATTATTAAGCTGAAAAATGAATCTGACTACGATGCCGTGAAAACAGCGTTAACGAAGCGCGCTGAAGATGTACAAGCTTCATTTGAAAAATATTTACAAGATCAATATGAAAATGCGAAAAACTATCAAATCGTGCGTCATGGCAAATATGTACTGTATTCCATTTCACATGATCAAAAGAAAGTACTTGAAATTTTCGAAAGCTATGTAAAATAAGTTTTCCCAACACAATAATTTCTACTATTACAATAGCCACCGCAAATGTACTGCGATGGCTATTGTCGATGAGCGCATATTCGATGCCGACTACGCCTCTTCAGCATACCCATCGTTATCAAAGTCTACTTTTTGAACTACCTCATCTACTTTAATGTGGGAAAACTCGCTTACCTTGAATAGCCCCTGATCAGTAAGTTTCAGCTCCGGGATGACAGGAAGCGCCAGAAAAGATAATGTAAGAAATGGATTGAACTTTTGCTTGAATCCAATATCCGCTAATGCTTTATTAAGAGCTTCTAGCTGACCATATACATATTCAAATTTTTGATTAGACATTAATCCCGCAATTGGCAATGAAACGGAAGCTAGCACCTTGCCATTGTCTACAATAGCAACGCCGCCCTTTAATTGCTGAATAACATCTAATCCAAACAATATATCCTCGTCATTAACACCTACTGCTACAATATTATGTGAATCATGAGCAATAGTAGCGACGATCGCCCCCGAAGTAATCCCTAGTCCTTTCAATATTGCTACGCCAACCGTTCCTAGAGCTTTATGTCGTTCAGCTACGACCATTTTCAACTGATCTCTTTGCGTCGACGTTTGAAACAGTAACGATTCATTCACATCAACTTCCTCGATGAGATGTTTTGTTTCAATACTATTTGGAATAATACCGATAATATTAGCTTGTTTAGTAGTATTAGTAATAGGTAAATCTAAGTTTTGTTTCGTTATTGGTCTAACATTAATGCTAGACATCAGCTTCTCTATCGGATCTACCGTATGAACAACAGGTCCAACATATACGTTGTGCTTGGCAACTAGCTTACCAGCTTTATACACTTCAGAGATTGTTATATCTTCAATCCGATCCAATACAACAATATCAGCAATATAACCAGGTGCTATAGCTCCACGATCTTTCAGACCGAAGCATTCTGCAGCATTTAATGTCGCCATCTGTATCGCTAATATTGGGTCAACTCCTTCTTCGATCGCAAGTCGAATATTATAATCAATGCTGCCTTCGTTGACTAAGTCGTCTAGATGCTTATCATCTGTTACAAACAAACATCTCCTTGCATTTTTTTCGTTCACTGCCTTAATAATTGTTCTTAAATTTCTAGCTGCCGATCCTTCACGCAGCATCACATACATTCCACGTTGTAATCTGTCTCGAACTTCTTGTGGCGTCGTACATTCATGATCTGTACGAATACCTGCTGTCATATAGACGTTAATTGCTTCTTTATCCAAACCAGCCGCATGTCCATCAATATGCTTGTTATGACTGTGAGCTGATTGTAGCTTGTCCATTACAACGGAATCACCCGCTATAACACCAGGTGCATTCATAACTTCACCTAGACCAATTACTCTTTCGTGTTGATAATATGGTTCTAGTTGCTCTGCGGTCAATACAGCACCCGCATTCTCGAATGAAACCGCTGGAACACATGATGGAAGCATATAATAAACATCTAACGCTATATTTTCAGATGATGCAATCATATAATCAAGACCATCTTCTCCACTTACATTAGCAATTTCATGCGGATCTGCAATAACGGTTGTTACACCATGAGGTAGAACAACATGCGAATATTCCGCAGGCGTAAGCATCGCTGATTCAATATGAACATGACCATCAATAAATCCTGGCGCAATATATTTGCCGTTAGCATCTATTATCATTTCACCATCATAATTACCTAGCCCAACGATGACCCCATTAGTTATAGCAACATCCACAGCTAATATTTCCTGATTAAA
>DXHF01000017.1 GCA_019113605.1 Candidatus Paenibacillus intestinavium | reverse complement strand
TTTTCCATCATGAGAATGCGATCCGCCATTTTGGTAGTCGATAAGCGATGAGAAATGAAAATGATCGGTCTATCTTCTGCCTCCTCTAGCATGACTTGATTCAAATGGTATTCACTCATAGGGTCCAATGCGCTGGAAGGCTCGTCTAATATAATAAGAAGAGTTGGCTTGGCGAATACTCTTGCGATCGCCACCTTCTGAGCCTCTCCGCCAGATAACTCGATCCCGGCATCGTCAAATTCCTTAGTAACGGAAGTCTCGGTCCCTAACTTCAAAGTTTGCAGCTTACTGCCAAAACCACTTTTCTCCAGTGCTTCGCTTATCAGATAGGAATCGTCTGATGTAGCATGGTTCATGACGACGTTTTGAGAAAGCGTAGCAGCGAACAACTGATGATCCTGAAACACGGAGCTAATCTTCATTCGGTAATCGTCCAGCTTCAATTGATCGATTGGAATCCCATTTAAACGAATTTCTCCCGAGCTTGCATCGTATAGACGCATGATCAGCTTCGTCAATGTCGTTTTTCCCGCACCATTGTAGCCAACGATTGCAATTTTTTCTCCAGGCTTGATGCTTAAATTAACGTTTTGGAGGATTGGCGTCCCGGATTGACCATATTGGAATGATAACTCTTTTAGCGTTAATTCAGTAAACTTATTCGGCACAGGTATTGGATCTTCAGCTTCTACCAGACCGTTCTTTTGATCTAGGAAGCTTCTTAACTTCTCAATATAGAGGCTGTTTTCTTGCATCTGGCTAATAAGTGTCGTCATATATTGCAAATTTCCCTTTAAACGCCAGGATGAATTGAGTAGCGTAACCGCACTTCCATAGCTTAACGTTCCTTTCACTAACGTCATAAACACAACATAAACGACGTACAAGCCGCTCAAAATCAACTCATTAAAAAAATACTCAGAGGAGAAGTTTAACCAGAACTGTTTTTTCGAATGCTTTTGCACGATTCCGTGCATCTCTTTATGCGTATCAGTGAAATCTCTAAAAAATTTCTCCTTGATGGAATAAAGTCTTAATTCCTTCGCATAATCAGCCAAGTAAAACAACCGCTTCAAATAAATTCGTTTACGATCCTTTTCATTAAGCTGCATTTTCATTTGGTACCTGATTTTATTGGTGATCATGCTGACAATTAGGGTTAAAATGAAGGACACGATCACAAACAGCAGACCAAGCTTGTCAACGAACAGGAAAAAGCTTATAGAGGTCATGATAACCGTAACGGATTTGCAAATTGTTCTGATGTTGTTTATCGTAGCATCAATTCGATTATGAGCATCATTGGCACTCCACACATAATCATTATAAAAAACGGGATCGTCATAATTCGCCAAATCGGTACTAATCGCTTTTTCGTAGAGATCCATCCTTATCTTTTGATACAGCAATTCTTTTCCTTTAGGTTCAACGCTCTGGTAGTAAATACTGTCCAGCACAAAACAGATTGCGATAAACAAAATTGTTAGGCCGATATATAAGGCAACCGTAGAAAAGGAAGTTCCATATTGAACGCTGTCGAACACAAACTTAATCAAAAGGACATGCTCGATAAAAATTTCGATTTCCTGCAAGCATGCATACAAGCATGTAAAGATGATATATTTACGCGAATAGCGCAGCCCGTATTTCATAATAAACCAATTATTTTTAAGTACCCGAGTAAAGCTGTGCTTATTAGGCTTCATGCAGATTCACCACCCCAGCCAACTCTTCTTGATCAACATACTTTTCTGCTTGCTTTAAGAATAGCTCCGCATATTTCCCCTGCAGCTGCATCAATTCCATATGTGAGCCAGACTCTTGAATTTCGCCATTCTCCATGTAATAAATGCGATCTGCCAGCATAGCAGATGACATGCGGTGAGAAATAATGACAACGGCTTTATCCTTACATGCTTCCATCATACTTTCAAAAATTTCAAATTCCGCAATCGGGTCGAGGGCGCTTGTAGGCTCATCAAGAATGAGTAGTTCGGCCTGTTGTGCAAAAATGCGCGCGATCGCAATCTTTTGAAACTCGCCGCCTGATAAAACAACTCCTTGTTCATCAAACTCCTTCGTAAGCATCGTATCTATTCCCTCCGGCAAAGTGGCTACCTTATCGTATACTCTGCTTTTCTTGAGCGCATTTATGACGAGCTGGCGGTCTGCTTCGGTGTCCACATCGCGCATAAGCACATTCTCTGCAATTGTCATCGAAAAAATCTTAAAATCCTGAAATACGGTTCCATACAGTGAGCGATAGGACATGAGATCAAACTCTTTTATATTGCGGCCGTTTAACAATATTTCTCCCTCAGTAGGATCGTACAATCGCATCATAAGCTTGATTAATGTTGATTTTCCTGCTCCATTGTGGCCGACAAGAGCAATTTTCTCATTCTTATTCACTTCCATCGTAATATGGCGAATAGAGGGCCGATCTGCTCCATCATACGTAAATTGAAGCTGTCGAAATGTTAATTTCTGTATCGGAGGTGCGATTGGTTTGACTGGATCGGCATGCTCCTGGATTTCGGAAACATAGCTTAAAAAAGTTTTTAAATTTTCGATGTATATGCCGTTTTTGTTGATCTCTACAAAACTGTCAGACAGCCGGATGAGCGACCACGCGCCACCAACCATTGCGCTTCCCAGAACGATAAAGGAGCTAATAGAAATCGATTGCTTAACAATTGCTAGATAAGCACCGTATAACAAAATCCCTTGGAATATGAGTGTGAAGGTAGTAAATATTTTGAAAAAGGAAATGACTCCCGCCTTTACTCGATACTTATGAACGACAGAAATGACACCGTCATACCCTTCTATATAAGTGTTTCTCAGAACTGAAAAAATGCGGGACAACCGAATTTCCTTGGCAAAGTGCGATAAATAAATGACACGGTTTACATAGTCCATTTTTCTTTGGTAGGGTACTCGCTCATTATTTTGCTGGAATTGAATTCGGTTCAGCTTATTTCCAAAATAAAAGTTTCCAATAATCGGCAATAAAGCAAACCATACCACCCACGGATCTATGGCGTACATCACGGCAAATATACTAATCGTTGCAAGCGTGACGAATATAATTCTAGAGAGATTTTCAAGAACAGCGCTTACTCGTTGATCCGCCTCTTGGATGGCTTTGGTATATTTATTATAAAACTCATGATCCTCAAAGCACTTCAATTCCACAGATGCAGCCTTGCGAAATAGAATGAGATACAGCTTCTCATATAACTTGAGATCGCTTAAAGGCCTGAAGCGATAATTATACCAATTGTCCAGCAAGACTAATGCGAGTATCAAAACCAATGTAAGAATTATGAAATAGACAATTTGCTGAAAATTCCTTTCGATTGATATGGACTCAATGATGTACTTCATGAAATATACGGTAAAAAATACATTACCAAGCTGTCTGCCGGCTTGAACTGCAAATTCAGCCACCACTCGCTGCGGATGTATACTCCATGCTAATTTGAAAATAAATAAGTTGTTGGCGATATTGACTTTAATATGTTGGAATTTATGGCTTAGCTTCTGCAAGATCGTACCTTCCCCCCTGTATCGTTAAGAGCATTCAATCAGCCTCCCGAAAAATAACCTAATAATTGGTAATTACAATTTACTACAAGGAATAATGAAATACAACCCCAGAGATTATATGTATTGTAATTTATATACAAAAATAGACAAAAAGGTATAACCGTTATGTTTATTATGAATCCTAGAAGATTTAAGTAAGTTTTTTTGATACTGGCTCAGAAAGAAGTTTGGGAAAGCAGGAATTCAGCTTAAGGATGAGACGTGTCAATTCAGCCATGTACAAAG
>DXHF01000260.1 GCA_019113605.1 Candidatus Paenibacillus intestinavium | reverse complement strand
AGGAATACCACGTTGACGACATACTTGGAATAACTTAATCGTCTGCGCCTCGACACCTTTAGCTACGTCAATCAACATTACTGCACTATCCGCGGCAGTTAATGTACGATATGTATCCTCAGAGAAATCTTGGTGACCTGGTGTATCCAAAATATTTATGCGATGTCCCAAATAATCAAACTGCATGACAGAAGATGTAACTGAGATACCACGTTGCTTCTCAATTTCCATCCAGTCAGATGTAGCATGACGGCTAGCCTTACGAGCCTTTACAGACCCAGCAAGACGAATGGCTCCCCCAAATAGGAGGAGCTTCTCTGTTAATGTCGTCTTACCCGCATCGGGATGGGCGATAATAGCAAATGTTCGGCGTTTATCAACTTCTTGTATAATTTCTTTGCTTAGACTCATACTTGCCTTCCCTTCATTACTCAAAGTACAGGAGTAACTAACTTCTTATTTCAATGTTCACTTCATATTCATTATCAAAAGCGATGAAACAAAACCCAGCAACGTGTACATGAGTACACCAGCGGTCAATGTTCAGCACGAAGCTTACGCTATACTTTCCAAGTTCACTTCATATTCGATGCCGAATACGCTACGTTAGCATAACCTTCGTTATCAAAGTCCGCTTTTGAACTTCCCCTATTTAATGAGAGTTCAATAAGTGGGCTTTCAGAACCGAGAAGATGAAGTGCTACTTGAGAATGGCGGAAGCGTAAGTGTACGTAGTTGGTACACGCGAACCGTACTTTCCAAGTTCACTTCATATTCGACGTCGAATATGCTACGTTAGCATACCCTTCGTTATCAAAGTCCGCTTATTGAATTTCCCCTGTTAGCGGGTATTCGTAATCCATATAACATTATCTTCCTCTTGACCATTGACTGGCCACCAGTGGAAACCATCCTTAGCTAACAAATCATCTGCAGCTGCCGGACCCCAAGAGCCTGCAGGATAAAATTGTAGATCATCGGATTGTTCACGCCAAGCTTGAGCGATTGTATCAACAAATGACCATGCATGCGACACTTCATCCCAACGTGTAAAGTAAGTAGAATCACCATGTGCAGCATCATTAATTAGACGCTCATATGCTTCTGGTGTATTAATACCTACTAAGCAACTTTGACAGAACTCCATATTTACTGGTTGAACTTCATTGTCAGATCCAGGTTTCTTAGCATTTAATTTAATATAAATGCCTTCCATAGGATTAACTCGGATCACTAATAAATTCGGTGCAAGATCATGCTTTGTGCCAAATAAAATATTGTTGGCAACCGGCTTAAATTCGATAACAACCTCTGTCGTTTTGACTGGTAGACGTTTTCCTGTACGAATGTAGAAAGGTACGCCTGCCCAACGGAAATTATCAATCATTACTTTAGCAGAGAAATAAGTTTCAGTATTAGAGCTAGCATCAACTGAATCCTCTTCACGGTAACCAGGTAACGCTTTGTCACCAAATTTACCAGCAGAATATTGACCATGAATAACATTATTACGAACATCATCGCTTGAAGTATAGTTACGCAATGAACGAAGAACTTTTACTTTCTCATCGCGAATATCTTCACCAATTAGTCTACTAGGTGGTTCCATGGCGATCATCGACAGCATTTGAATCATATGGTTTTGCCCCATATCTCGCAATGCTCCTGATTTGTCATAGTATCCACCACGATCCTCTACGCCAACCGTCTCAGAAAGTGTAATCTGCACATTCGCAATATGCTTGTTATTCCACAATGGCTCAAAAAATGAGTTCGAGAAACGAAGCACTTGAATATTCTGCACCATTTCTTTACCAAGATAGTGGTCAATTCGGAAAATTTCTTCTTCCTTAAACACTTGGTTAAGCTGTTTGTTCAACTCTTGTGCAGATGGTAGATCATAACCGAAAGGTTTTTCGATAACTAGACGATGCCAGCCTTTAGATTGCAGCATGCCGCCGTCACGCATATTAAATGATACAGGACCGAATAACGACGGTGCTAATGCTAGATAGAACAAACGATTACCAGGAATATTGAATTGTTCATCAAGCTCAGCAGATAGTACATCTAAAGCTTTAAAGCCTTCCACATCGTTAATATCAAGGGACATATATACGAAATGTCCAGCAAAACGATTCCACATCGTTAGATCGTCAGCTTTATATCGACAGAATTCATTAATGGAATCATATAAATCTGAGCGAAACTGCTCATTGGTACGGGGACGGCGAGCTAATCCAACTACCGCAAAGTTTTCCGACAATTTTCCTTCTTTATATAAACTGAACAATGCCGGGAATAACTTACGTCGCGCCAAATCTCCAGTTGCACCAAACAAATAATAAATAGCACCTTCTGGCGAAACAGGTTCAATTGAAGTATTGTAGGTCATATGTCTCATTCTTTCTTTATAATTTTTATACGCATTTACATGTAATGTAGTTTAGCATATTCATCCTCAATTCGCCATGAAGTTTGCATAAAAATTACTAATAGACAACGTAAGCTCTTCTAATTAGTTGAATTATCGATGATAACCTCACCAAATTCCCCGCTAATCAGCGGAATTGCTAATGTTATCGTTACGTTAGCATCTATACTGCTACGATGTTCTGATAATTGTAAATTAGCCATTTTTCCATCATTAACCCATCGAGATGTTTGAACGCTATTTGTAAATAATGTACTACTTTTCGTGCCGACATCCTCATACTGTTCCACGATTTGACTAACGGATAACTTCTGTAATGTCTTTAAACTTTGATCATTTTGAGCTGTCCCAAATACTTTCATACTCATTTGTGCTTGCGGATCTTGTGCAATAATTAAATGATTTAATTGACTTACATAAGTTTTCATACTTTCAAATCTATCTATATTACCTTGCTCAATTTGTAATAAAATTATTGTCGGATTGCTGTCATTTAACTGCTCGATTGTGCTTAATTGCAAATGACTCCCCTTGTATGATCCCATTCCATCAATTGTTGCACTATTTTTCCTAATGTTTTTCGGTAAAGGCGCTCCGTTTGCATCTTTGAAAAATTGATCTGTTAATTGTTGAAAGCTTGCTGAAGAAATTGTTGTATCCCAGCGCATATACCATTTTCCTTTAGCAGCACCATCTAGTAACAGCTCGTCACTCCATTTCCATAATAACGACAGATCTGATAATTCCGCCTGTTGATTAACTTGCTGCGCCGTTGATTCTCCTTGCATCCAAGCAAATAACATTAATATTGCAATAATCGTTACCGTTACAACTAGCTTCCATCGTGACTGTTTCTTTGGTTTTGTCTGAGGTGTCATCATATAAATCATCATTATCCCCCTCGGCTCGCCTGTGATCACGATGTATCGCTTCGCTGCTTATTCGACTGCGAATATGCCATTCATCGCTTGTTCCAGTGCTCACGTACCAATTACGTACGTTCCGCGCTTCACTTCTCTAGCTTCATGTCATCTTCTTGGTGCTGACAGGCGAGCCTGCTCGCAGCTGTCTTTTTTACTACCTTAAACTTACTTCCTTGAAACCTTACTTCTTGAGCTTTGCTTCGAGCCGACAGGCGAGCTTGCTCGCGCCCTGTCTTAGTTCCTTGAGCCTTACTTCCTTGAAACCTTGCTTCTTGAGCTTTGCTTCGGGCTGACAGGCGAGCTTGCTCGAACCCTGTCTTACTTTCTTATTCCCCTTGTAAGGTATAGTAATACGCTTAATACTATCGATGTCCTGCAATACTTTGGCAACTTTCGTGC
>DXHF01000259.1 GCA_019113605.1 Candidatus Paenibacillus intestinavium | reverse complement strand
CACTGTATTAAATTGTCCATGATTCGCATGATACAATTCTACAGTAGCCTTAAAGTGACCCGACTCATTGAATCGAGTACGTTCATACTGCCGCTCACCAAACGATTCCGTAAGATCGGAGTCCATCGTACCATGTAAGGTCAAATAATTCACATTGTGTAAACTCGCTTGCTTACTATCGACCCGGTAATCTGTTGGCGCTATACCAACCACAGCTTTAACAGCTACTTTATCTAAAATATCGATGATCTCATTATCTACAAACCATTTTTTGGCATCTACAGCCATTGCTGCAGCTTGACCACCACGAGAATGACCTATTAAGGCCACCTGATCCCAATCAATCGATAGCTGATCATATTGCTGTTCGTAGAATGAAGTCAGATGAGCTAACATTAACCAAGAGCGCAACAATTGGTCATCATCAACGATACCAGACCACACAGAGTAGTTCAAAAAGTTTGCATCGATGGAGCAAACAATCATCCCTTGTGACGCTAGTAATTCACCTAAATAAGCATAACCATCTGAGGAATCTTCTTCTCCTACATGATTGCCATGCATGATGAACACGATTGGAAATTCACCTTTACCAACTGGCGTCCACAGTTGACCGTTAATCGGAATTTGGTCTTCCGTGAAGCCCCAATATAATTCTTTCGTCCATTTCCAATCCTTTAGCACCTCTGATCCATCCATTGGCAGCGTATAAATAATGTCTTCCACTTCTTCAGCCATGAGATCCGTACCATCTGCGTAAGTTTCATAATCGAAATGTCTAACTTCGTACGTCCCTTGCTGTGCAGGATTAGTTGTAAGTCTATCCAATGTTAATAGTGATTGCTCTGTATCTCCACCTTCATCTAGCTTAGAATTAGTGTCTTCATCATTCGATGAAATATCTTTACTACTATCTTCCTTATTTGAATACAAATCAGAGCTTAGCAGCACATCTTTATATAATTGAATAATTTGATCTTGATCGTCCCCAACAATCGTTTCACGTATTTCATTAGTAAGCGCAATTACTAGAAATAGTATAACGAGACTACACGAAACATAATAAAGTGATTTTTGACGAAAAGCGCGTAAATAGGCTGCATATAAAGCAACGAGACTTGTAATAACAATGATGATTGCTGTCACAAATAAAGCAACTTTCCAGCCCCAATTCGAATTCAACATTACAATATAACTTTGTGCGATGAATATCGTTATACTTGTGATCATACTTGCACATTTATGTAGATAAAAAAATGAAAATATCGCCCTCATAAGAGTGAATGCGAACAACAAGGAGATTACGTACACTGTTCCAAATATGACATAATCAAATATCATTCCCAGTCCCGTAGGTATCCCTGGAATAACAACGACCCACTCTAGACAAAGTGCAAGCAAGAAAATAAGCGAAAACGATGTAACGAAAGAAGATTCCTTAAGTCCAATGTGATTCCATCTGCTTTTCACCCAATCGTACATTTTCTGCTTTAATGGTTTTTGAATATGTTGTTCTTCCATTACCTCTTCGAGATCGTTAACCAAAACCGCTCATTCTCCTTTTCTAAATGTACGGGAACCTCGTAAAATTGACTCATCGTCTGAGGGGTTAAAACATCTGAAGTTTCACATTGAGCAAATATTTCCCCCGTCTTTAATAGTAATGTATGACTGAAACAAGGTAAAATTTCTTCTACATGATGCGTCACATAGATTAGTGTTGGACAATTAGGATGTCTTGATAGGTTATCAATCATACCCAGTAATTGTTCCCTTGCAATAATATCAAGTCCTGTACATGGCTCATCCAATATTAATAATTTAGGCTCATTCATCAACGCTCGAGCAATAAGTACTCTTTGCTTCTCACCTTGCGATAATGTACGATAAGCGCGTTGTGCAAGATTATCGCAACGTAGTGTTCGCAACAAATTCATCGCTTTCTCGATTTCTTCTTCAGAAGGTTGATCATATATTCCTATTGATGCTTCTCTTCCACTCAAAACAATGTTAAGTGCATCATCACTGCCATATAATTTTTGCTGTAGTGCCGTACTTACCCATCCAATTTCTTTACGTAGTTCTCGTAAATCGTACGTGCCAAAGCGATGCCCTAATACACTAATCGCACCAGACGTTGGCCATTGATAGCCATTAATCATGTTGAGTAATGTAGTCTTTCCAGAACCATTCAATCCTAGCAAACACCAGTGTTCACCCTGCTGAATTGACCAATTTACATCTTGCAGTATGACTTTATCTTCTCGTTCCCAAGTTACATTATCTATTTGTACAATCATAATAATTCCTCCAATAACAGCTGTTATAATATAATCATTCTACCACGATGCAACTGACTTTGCTTTCAAATACATTAGCAAATTGAGCAAACTTGATATTAATATTTTCGACTAGCATTAATAACGGAAACAGCGGCAATCAGGGAGATGAAAATGAGATCCCTAATTGCCGCTGTTTTATTGAACTATCGTTCTTCGTTCGTAATGACATTTCTTAATCAGCGAGAGCACGTTTTATGATCGCTTTTGCTTCAGCAACCAACTTTTCATCTTTATAATCAATTGCCTGCATCATGATCAAAATGGGAATGTATATGGCTATCAATCGAGCTAATATCTTCGTTTCTTCATCGACATCCCCATAT
>DXHF01000016.1 GCA_019113605.1 Candidatus Paenibacillus intestinavium | reverse complement strand
TTGAACTAACTTAAAATAGAGGTTCAAAAAGTGGACTTTCAGAACCGAGAAGATGGAGTCATTTTTAGGGAGGAGGAAACGTAAATGTACGTACTTGGTACATACGTACCTAAAATGTTTCTACAAGAAACATACCTCGTAAGCTTATGCTTGACTTCCAAAATTCACTTCATATTCGATGCGACTACGCTACGTTAGCGCTACATCGTTATCAAAGTCCACTTTTTGAACTACCTCTAAAGGGGGGATTAGTGTTGATTAAAGAAGTAATCATCGTCGAAGGTAAAGATGATACAACGGCAATTAAGCGTGCAGTCGATGCAGATACGATCGAAACAAATGGCTCCGCGATCGGAAAAGATGTACTAGCACGTATTCGACTTGCCAATGAACGTAGAGGTATTATTATTTTTACAGATCCTGATCATGCGGGCGAAAGAATTCGAAAAATTGTAGCTAACCATGCGCCGGGCTGTAAGCATGCGTTTTTACCTCAGGAAAAGGCTTATTATAAAGGTGATATCGGTATTGAGAATGCCTCTCCAGAGGCGATTCGTCAGGCTCTATCGGAGTTGCGTACAGAGACGACCGCCATGACAGGAGAAGTGACGATGGAGGATTTGATGGCAGCAGGCTTGCTCGTCCATCCTCAGGCTGCTTCGCGGAGATTAGAATTAGGTAAATTGCTAGGGATTGGCTATGCCAATGGTAAGCAGTTCTATAAGCGCTGCACAAGCTTTAATATTACGAAGCAGGAATTTCAAGCTGCGCTAGATCAATTAGGATATCAGTTGGAGGAATAAAATATATGAACCAATTAGAGGTTTCGACCCCACAGCGTACAAAAGAAATTATTGCAAAGCATAAGTTTTCTTTCAAAAAAAGTTTAGGGCAAAACTTTTTGATTGATGGCCATGTCCTTGATCAAATTGTACATGCTGCAAACTTAAGTAAAGATAAAGGCGCTTTAGAGATCGGTCCTGGTATTGGTGCGTTGACACAAGCCTTAGCGCAACAAGCCGGCAAAGTAACAGCTATTGAAATCGATAGACGTTTAATCCCAATACTAGCAGAAGTTTTTGAAGATCAAGATCATGTCAATATTGTGCAGGGTGATGTCCTTGACATTAATTTGCGTCAATTATTTACCGATCAATTTTCGGATTATAAAAAAGTAAGTGTTGTTGCAAACTTACCCTACTATGTAACGACGCCGATTTTGATGAAGCTGCTAGAAGAAAAGCTACCACTTGAAAATATTGTTGTCATGATTCAGAAAGAAGTAGCACAACGTATGTCTGCAAAGCCAGGTGGCAAGGAGTATGGAAGCTTGAGTGTAGCGGTGCAGTATTATTGCACGACAGAAATTGTATGTATCGTTCCAGGTACGGCATTTATACCACAGCCTAATGTAGACTCTGCGGTTATAAAACTGACGGTAAGAGATGAACCTGCAGTTAAGGTTGAGGATGAGGCCTTTTTCTTCCGCGTTGTTCAGAGCGCATTTGTACAGCGACGTAAAACATTAATTAATAATCTAATGATGGTTGCTGGTAAAGAGAAACGTCCTGAGTTAACAGCGTTGTTAGAATCTATTCATATCGATCCGATTCGTAGAGGGGAAACGCTTAGTCTTGAAGAATTCGCAACGCTAAGTATTGCGTTATTAGCTGTGGATTGGTTTAACTAGAAAATCTGCTCTGAATTACTCACCATTCGCCTTGGCTATCCATACGATAGACCAAGAGGTGATTTACCTATGAAGCAAGGTGATCTAGTTGTTCGTCAATCTTATGGCGGAGATGTGTTATTTCGCATAGAGATGGTTCAAAGTGAAAATGTAATATTAAAAGGACTAGATTTCAGACTTCTGGCGGATTCGCCCAAAGTTGATCTTAGGTCCATTCATGATCCTGCGACCACAGTAGTCGCACAGACGGTACGGCATAAAGTGAACGAAACATTACGCCATATGCATACTACAATTGAACGACCAGATCTTTATAGAGATTTGACGTATAGCTACCGGGAAGTTGAAGATGAAATGTATTTTGAATGGCCTGGTAAAGTACTTCATCTTGACGGAGATGCTAACTATTTGAAAAAAAGTATGCAGCTATACGAAGCGATGAAGGTTCCGGCAGAAGGATATTTTATTAATGAATCTAAGATGGCAGATGCTCTTGTACGTCTGCTTCCGGAGATTCAACCAGATATTGTCGTAATTACTGGACATGATGGCGTATTGAAGCACCGCGAGGGTATGGATCTTAATAGTTTAAGCAGTTATAAAAATTCGCAGCACTTTGTTAATGCAGTTAGAGTAGCAAGAAATTATGAGCGCAATCGGGATAGTCTAGTTGTCGTTGCTGGAGCATGTCAATCACATTATGAGGCATTGCTTAATACAGGAGCTAACTTTGCAAGTTCACCAGGCAGAATACTTATACATGCCCTTGATCCGGTTTATATCGCGATTAAAGCGAGCTATACTCCGATCAAGGAAATTGTTAATCTGAAAGATCTCGTTGCGGGTACAATTAGCGGGATAGATGGTGTCGGTGGAATAGAGACGATTGGTCGATATCGCGTTGGTTATCCAAAGCCAAAACAATTTGTATAATTTCAGAGATGATGAGCATAATAACAAAGCTTATATAATATCTGATAAAAATGGATAAAATAACCGTTGACAAGAACTTATTGCTGCTGATATAATATTTTGCTTATTTGACAAACTCCAAATTGTTCGTTATAATGGACAAGGAAAGAGGTGGTGTCACAATGGCAAAAAATACGCTATTGGATATTAAACGCAGCTTAGAGGCTCATGTTGGTTCAAGAATCACTCTTAGAGCAAATGGAGGTCGTCGTAAGACGATTGAACGTACTGGCACGTTAGAAGAAACCTACCCTTCCGTATTCATCGTTAAGTTAGATGAACAACAGCATGCTTTCAAACGTGTATCCTATAGCTATGCGGATATCTTAACGGAATCGGTAGAAGTTACAGTTTGTAATGATGAGGGGCAAGTTCGTATTGCTCATCTTCAAGAATAACGGCTCAATAGCGATAGCGAATATGATCGGATAATCGACGCAGAGAAATCTGCGTCTTGTTTTTTTATTCAGCATGAATTTAAGGATACAACACATACTAAGCTTACTTCATTCAGATGAAGGTTAAATTAGAAACTGATGCGGAGCATGTTTCTACGCTAGAATGACTGCGGAGCTTATGCATCGTAATCATGAGTGGATAGTTTGACCATCCCATTCCAATGAAGGTGAAATTCTTCACTTGTCAGTACCAAGAAGATGGCTTGAAGTCTGGTACTCGAGTATCACAGTCTCCGACTTCACGTCATATACGATGCCGACTAAGCTACAGCGCTTATACCGCGTAATCACAAGTGAATAATTTAACCATCCCCTAAAGGAGGTAAAGCTTATGGGTAGACGACGCAGCATCATGTCTGAACAGTTAAAGATGGAAGTAGCTAAAGATCTTGGAATTTTGGATACAGTCGAGAAAGAAGGCTGGGGCGGTATTAAAGCCAAAGAT
>DXHF01000258.1 GCA_019113605.1 Candidatus Paenibacillus intestinavium | reverse complement strand
AAAAATCAAAAAAAGTAAAAATGGGTGTTATGCTAACTAAAAGTTATGACTCCAAATACTATAGTTAGTACTACAATAGCTATCAATGAGGATACTTTCGTATAACGAATTGCCCCTTCAGACAGTTCAGGTTCTTCTTTATACATCCATCGTTTCCCCCATAATAAACTTTCCTCAGGACAAAAATAAGTCCATATTAATATCCCGTATAAAGGAATAATAAAAACAATAAACATTACAATATTTTCAGCTATGTTTTCCACTGCATCACATCCCTTTACCATGTCCCAGTTCAATCAACCTTTTTTATTTATATTATTGTAATATGAATATTTGTGTTCAGGATAAAACTGAATCAGTCATTATTGCCTATTAGCGGAATTCCGAAAACTAGCCAACATATTGAAGAATTAACTGATATAATGCTATGCAAAGCCCTAAAATACTCGCTTTCATTTTAGATGGATGGTATCTTTTACTACCAAACATGTATAAGAAAACTATTATAAAACCTATTGGAATCCATAAGTGAAAGACACCGTCTTTTGTAGTGGCAGAAAAAATTGAAGCAATATAAGTGCTTATCAGAAAGTAAAAGAAAATCGTAAATCGTCGTGTTTCTAATTGCTTGCTCCATTTAATTAAAAAGAAAAGGATAATTATTGCGATAATCGTAATATGTAAAGGGGGTAGCATAATAGCACCGTTCCAAAATTTGAATTCCATTCTGAAGTTCCCCTCCTATTTTATTAAGTAAAACTTCGCATGCCCAATATACATAATTTCCATTTACATCCTATACGGAAACCGTAAGAGATTTGTTGCATTCTAGTCAAAAGCAGTTAACATCTATATTTAAGCTTTTTTGAACCCATTTGTACTGTACACCTTCTATTTATTTATATCTTATTTATTATTTAATGAGGCAGCTTCAGAACAATACGTATTTACAGCGATAAAGGTATTTCTCTACATAAAAATCCCGACTTATCTATGAAATAAAGAGATAAGTCGGGATTGATTTTGAAAGGTAAAAAGTATATTTCTAGATTGTAGTCGGAAAGACTATTAATGAATTTTTTTGTATAAGTTGCTATCAACGTTATGAAAACACCTTTAACTAAGGTACTTTCATTATTGTTAGTGCTCTTACAATGTAGTAATAATCGGTCCATCCTTCGTAATAATAATTGTATGTTCGTATTGAGCTACAAAGCTTTTTTCTGTAATAAAGATACCGTCTTCTGTTTGGGATACTTCTTCTTCTAAGGTCGAGATAAATGGTTCAAATGCGATAACCATCCCCTCCTTTAATAATTCATCGTCCCCTGTTTCATTATAATTATAAATGTGATCAGGTGCTTCGTGTATTGTACGTCCAATACCATGCCCTGTAAGGTTTTTAATAACAGTTAATCCATTCTCTCTCGCTGTTTGGAATACTGCTTTTCCGATTCTACTTTTTTTTGAACCAGGTTTTGCTTTCTTAAGCCCTGCTTCAAAGGCCTTTTTAGCAACATCGCATATTTTCGTTAATACTTCTTCTCCTTCACCTACTACAAACGAGACTCCTGTATCTGCGAAATAACCGTTTTTGGAACCAGAAACATCTATATTTACTAAATCCCCTTCATGAATGACCCGTTGATTTGGAATACCATGTGCTACTTCTTCATTAACACTAATGCAAGTATAGCCAGGAAAATCATATTCACTTTTTGGGGCTGAAATTGCACCTGCTTTTTCTAGAAGCTCTCCCGCTATATTATCAAGTTCTTTCGTCGTTATGCCCGGAATTGTTCTTTGCACCAATTCATCTCTAATAGAAGCAACAATTTTTCCGATTTCTTTCAAACTATTAAAATCTTCTTCTGTTTTTGCAATCATCGTATATCCTCACTTTTTATAGTATCTCAGATTAGTAATCTCTTTAGAGTATATCATAACGAAATGTCTTTTTCTGCAACTTTCCTACTTACCCTTTCACAGTAGCGAGTCGTAATTTCACGAAAACAAGCGGGGCAATTGCTATTGTCCATAATCCGATCATCCCGTATCTGAAAAAATCAGCGATTACCGCATCCGGTAAAAACAGCTTAAAACCTTCTTTAATAACAATGACCCCAATCAAACCAATAACGCAGGCAATGATCTTTGGTCCCCATGACTTAACTATACTAAATTTAATTTGCTCACGTTCCCATACATATCCGAGTATCGAGAAGGCCAATAGTCCGCAAGCCCGATAAGCTCCTTCTTCATCTAATCTACCGTTAGTCATCCCATGATATAGCGGAAGTAGCACAATGGGAATGATAATCGCTATCGCAACGCATAGTAGACTAGAAAATCTAGTTATCCATTGATTCCGTATTACAATTAATGCAACGAGCACGATAATAGCTCCTAACAGCCAGCCGAACATAACATCCTTTGGAAAATGAACGCCAGAATACATTCTCGCAAAACCTACAGCGATAATAGCAATGATTGCGAATATATAAAATGCCGGCCTGCGTATAATAGTAGCTAGAAATGTCCATACCGCGAAGCTGTGTTGCGAATGACCACTAGGAAAAGAATATCCACCTTGATCAACTAACGACTTAATGCGGTCAGCATGCAGTTGAAAAGGTCGCAACCATTCCATTAGATCCTTCATTAATACATTCACATAATAACTAACGAAAAGCACGATAGCTAGCTGGAATCCGACTCGTTTGGACACTAGCCAATAAATAATTGGTAGCATTATAGAAAAGAATGTCACATCACCAGTAAAATTAATAATTTTAACGATATTATCTACCAATGATCCACGCAGCTCCATAAGCCCTTCTAACAATTCAACTTCCCATTCCAAATAGGTCGACACGAAGTTATTTCCTCCTTCAAATTACAGTGTGAATAGTCAGATGATTTTACATTAAACGTACCGTTACAGTTAAAACCGTTAAAACAAAAATAGCACATAAAGTTGACGGCCACCTGTCATCACCTTATGTGCTAATCTAAGTCCTATATTAATCCATGCAGTCTTCAGCTTCTTCTGCAGGTTTGGCATCTTCCATGTTAATTTTGTCTGTTAATGAATCTCTAACAATTGAAATAACAAGTTGCAGTAAATAGTTGATGTCCGATTGACTTTGTTGGAACACATTTACAACTGGAATGCCATCTAACTCATCTTGCAAACTAGCTATTTCTGCTTCGATTTTCGCCACCATATCTGCATTGTTGAACGATTCAAAGGCAACTGCTTCTTTTTGCTTTTTCTTAACTGTAGTAATAATTTCTTGCACACGCTCATGATTTTGAATTTTCGCTTCTGCTTGACGATATTGTGTAACCTCTTCGGATTGAGCAAGTAGGTCGGCAAGCTCTCTAGCCTTTGCTTGAATATCCTCCTTCACTCGTAATTCTGTTATTGTGTGAGAGGGAATATCCCCTTTTGGTCCATTATGACTACATGATCCACCTGCGTCACCGCCGTGCTGGAACATTTTTGCATCGAATTGTTTATCAAAATTCATTGTGTAAATTCTCTCCTATCGGTTATTGTGTAAGTTGCGGTTCAAATATTGGTTCTGCCTTAATATAATACGTTTGAGCTACGGTAACCTTTGCCTCAATAAGTGATCCAATCCATGTCTTCGGACCCTCTATATGTACTAGCTTATTCGATCTTGTGCGACCAGACAAGACATTTTCATTATTTTTACTAACACCTTCGATTAAAACTTCGATTTGCTGCCCTAATAACTGCTCATGACGTTCAAGCGAGATCAATCCTAGCAACTCATTTAGCTTATATAACCGACGTTTTTTCTCTTCCATCGGAACATTATCTTCCATCGCCGCGGCAGGCGTACCCTCTCTTGCTGAATAAATAAAACTATAAGCAAAATCAAATCCGACTTCTTTCACTAACGAATAAGTATCTTCAAACTGTTCTTCCGTTTCTCCTGGAAAACCAACAATAATGTCCGTCGTCAATACAACATTAGGGATCGCTTGCTTAATTTTACGGACTAGCTCCAAATAATGTTCGCGAGTATATTTACGACTCATTAATTTCAACATAGCAGTACTTCCCGATTGAACTGGCAAATGAATATGCTCAACTAGATTTCCACCTTTGGCAAGTACAGCAATAAGATGATCGTCAAAATCTCGTGGATGACTCGTCGTAAAACGTATGCGCGGAATATCAATTTTCGAAATATCATCCATCAAATCGCCGAACCGGTAATCCAGATCGTCAAAATCTTTACCATAGGCGTTGACATTTTGCCCTAATAACGTCACTTCTTTGTAGCCTTCAGCAGCAAGCTGTCGAACTTCAGCGATAACATCCTCTGGACGTCTACTCCGTTCCTTACCTCTTGTAAAAGGTACGATGCAGTACGTACAAAATTTGTCACAGCCATACATAATGTTAACCCACGCACGCATACCATCACGTTTTTTAGGCATATTTTCAATAATATCGCCTTCTTTAGACCATACTTCTACGACTAACTCTTTGCTGAAATAAGCTTCTTGTAACAATTGAGGCAAGCGATGAATATTATGTGTGCCAAATACAAGATCAACAAATGAATGCTTTTGCAGTATGCGATTAACAACGGATTCCTCTTGTGACATACAACCACAAACACCTAAAATCAGATTAGGATTTTTAGACTTTAACGTCTTCAAATGACCGAGCTCACCAAATACTTTATCCTCAGCATTTTCGCGAATGGCACAAGTGTTAAGGAGAATAACATCGGCTTCAGCACGACTTTCAGTAGCAGTATATCCCATTTGCTCGAACATACCCTTCATCACTTCGGTATCATGTTCATTCATCTGACATCCATATGTATAAATTAGATAATGCCTACCAACGCCGATTGACTTTAATTCCTCGGGAATTGAAAAATCATAATGCACTTTAATATCTTCTTTACCGCGTTTTTTGCCATCTGTATAAATTGGAGCTGCATGTAATTGAATATTTCGTCCATTTATACGAATCGTTTGTGTTCCGTCTTTTTCGCTGATGAGTTTTGCATTAGAAAAGTTAAAATATTGTGAGTAATCTTTCGGTTCTTTGGACATTAACAATCACTCCCTCTTCGCCATCAGAATTTCTAATAAATTTAAACCCTTAATTATGAATTATATCACTTTAGTAGATAGGAAGCTATTTTGTATGACATAGTGAGGTAATAAAAACACCTTCAAGCACGGCGAGTAAATACGCCACTTGAAGGTGCTGCTTGGATGATCAGCATTCATTTACAATACCGTTCTACTGACTATCCAAAATACCTTATAATGTTAGTCAATAATATGAGCAATATCTCCGTTATTAACAGCTGCTGCATTAGCTTCATCTGTATCAATATGCATATCTAGCGCGAAGTCAGGTGATACTCGAGCAATGACGTTTTCAAATATAACGCCACGGTCTCCACCAACGCGAACACGTAGCTTTTGTTTGTCAGCGATGCCCCATTTTTCAGCATCCGATGTATGGAAGTGAATATGACGTGCAGCAATAATTACGCCCTCTTCAATAGTTACTTCACCAGCAGGCCCTTGAATGGTAATTCCTGCAGAACCAGCAGTATCTCCTGATTCGCGTAATGGAGCTTTCACTCCAAGTGCGAAAGAATCTGTACGAGAAACTTCCAATTGAGTTGCTTTACGAGCAGGTCCTAATATTCTTACCTTTGGAAATGATCCTTTTGCTCCAACTACTGCAACTGTCTCATTCGCAGCAAATTGTCCAGGTTGAGATAATGGTTTAAACTCAGTTAGCTGATAACCTTTACCGAATAACACCTCTACGTGTTCTTGGGATAGATGAATATGTCTTGCTGATACGCCTACAGTTATTTTTTTTTCCATTTCTCTTGCACACTCCAATATTATGTTTTTCTCTCTTATGCTGTACGCAATAAGAAAGACATACGACTATTACCGCATGCCTTTATCATAACACTTATCTGTTTAACGGAACAAGCTATAGCAGCAATCTGTTGCAAATTTGTAAATAATGGATCCTTATGCGATTACCATATTTTCATTAAAAATTGATATGCATTTCTCCACATCATCTTCTCAACTAATTCATGATCGTAATGCTGATGAAGCAGTTCCTCTAGCTGAACCATATGTGACGGGTTCATTAGACCATCAATATATTTATCAATACCATCGAAATCAGAGCCAAACATCAGATGATTTGCACCGCCAAGCTGTAAAATATGATCAATATGTGGAATGAGATCTTCGATCGTAGCCATCTCGTCTTCAATAACAAACCACGGTACAAATGTTAAGCCAATTAGTCCGCCCCGCTCAATAATTGCTTTAATTTGTTCATCGGTTAAATTACGCGGATGATTGCAGATCGCCCTTACATTAGAATGCGATGCAATGATTGGCTCTGCACTCGCGCGATAAACATCCCAAAAACTTTTCTCAGATAGATGCGACACATCAATCGTTATTCCTATCTGGTTACATTTGCTTACAAAATCACGACCTAAGCTGGAAAGTCCTGACCCTTGCGGCTCTAATACTCCATCTGCAGCCCAGTTCATTGCATTCCATGTAAGACCAGCAAAGCGTATTCCTAGACGATGGAGAATAGGAGCTAGGTAGATATGCCCCTGCAAGCCGTCTACGCCCTCTAGCGACAGTATCGCGCCTACTTTGTTAGTAGCTTTACATCGCTCTACATCAATGGCCGAATCCACAAAAACAACATTAGGATGACTAATAATTTTCTCATAAAATATTTCCACACATTTAAGTATCGTTAATATATCTTTATTTCGCTTTGATGGAATATAGATTGCAAACACTTGGAGCATATAGTCCGATTGCAATAGTCGATCCAATGTCACATCTATTTTTGCTGAGAAATCACTCTCATCAAATTCAATCGTCTGATCCAACAGCATTTTACTAAGTACATCACAATGAAAATCAATTTTCCTCACATCTCACCCTCCACAATAGCAAATAACCTGTTTACGTAGTAAACAGGCCCAATAATAGCTCATAAGTATTTTTCGTATGGACCGTTACAACTGTACTATCTCGGTTCTACAATAAGTTTAATAGCGGTACGGTCTTCTCCATCAATTACAATATCTGTAAAAGCAGGTATACAAATTAAGTCTACTCCACTTGGAGCTACGAACCCTCTTGCAATTGCTACAGCTTTTACTGCCTGGTTCAACGCACCAGCACCAATCGCTTGCAGCTCGGCTACACCACGTTCTCTTAATACACCAGCAAGCGCA
>DXHF01000257.1 GCA_019113605.1 Candidatus Paenibacillus intestinavium | reverse complement strand
TAAAATTTACGTAGATAACCCTATGGTACTCCATTCTGGCGGTATTGCTTACTTGAATGAGGAAGTTAGATTAAAGCATTGGTTTCGCGCGTTAGATCGACGGACTTCAAGTGAGCCTGTGTTTGTTCGTTCACCACGAGAGGATAGTATCATCTCAGGCAGAATAGAAGAAAAGAGTGATAGCTTCAGCATTCTTCGGGTAATGGATTATTATGATTCATATAGTACATGGAATAAAGTATTGAAAATAGAGTTAAAAACGGATTCCATTGCATCCATTTTATCAAATTTAAATGTACCTGGTTATACGTATCTTGTTGATCCTCAAGGAGTTATCCAATTTACGACAGACCCAGATGTCGATTGGGTGTCTGAAAGAATTACATTAGACAATTTGTCGAAAAAAGATAATTTGTATATGTTCGATAATAGTGTTTATGATGCAGATCCATTGCAGGATTGGCGCTTGGTCGCGTTAGTACCTAAAAGCGAAATATTGCAGGAGGTACAAACATCTCGTCACTTTGTACTTTGGACAGCGCTTATTAATATCATTGTAGCAAGTATTATTATTATCATTATTTCGCGTTCGATTACTACACGACTGGGCTTTATATTGAGATATATGAAACGTGTAAAAAATCAGAATTTTGATGTCATAACCAAGCGTGAATCACGAGATGAGATCGGACAACTAACGAGCGAGTTCAATCGAATGACCTTGCAAATTGGTAGCCTAATCAACGATGTGTATGTAGCGGATATAAAGGAGAAAGATATGGAGCTAGAGCAACGGTATGCTCAGCTTAATGCACTGCAAAGTCAGATCAATCCTCACTTTCTATTCAATGCGCTAGAGACAATCCGCATGAGAAGTATTATGAAAAAAGAGATAGAAACAGCTAAAATTATTCATAATATGGCGAAGCTATTTCGCAGTTCTTTAACATGGAGAAGGGATAAGGTTTCTTTGAAAGAAGAGGTTGAATTTATTTCCTGTTTCCTTGAAATTCAACATTATCGGTTCGCTGATCGATTAGCCTACCATGTCAATGTTGATCCTGCCGCGGAAAAATGTGTTGTTCCGAAACTAATTTACTTACCATTTGTAGAGAATGCGTGTATTCATGGTATTGAAAAAGTAAGACAAGGCGGAGTCGTTAATATTTCCATCGAAGTATTGAATGAGGAGCTGCACTTCCGAATTGATGATAATGGAGCAGGCATGTCCGACGAGCAACGATTGAAAATATATTCCTATTTAACGGAAAATGCTGATCTTGGTGAACGCATCGGCGTACAAAATGTCCTTTATCGATTAAAGCTTATTTACGGTAAACAATTTCATTTTGAGATTAGTAGTGCCAATGGTATAGGAACATCTATTCATATTATTGTACCGGCAGAGTATAAATAACTTAAATTTCTATATTAGAAACTATAGTTAATACACTGATTTTAGCATCCTTAGCGAGCTGTAATGAAAGTGCTCACAAAATATTAAAAGGGGCTGAATAGTTTGAAAAAGAGATTATCAGCACGTATTGCTACAGTATTGTTACTAGCAATCATGTTAGTAGTAACAGGATATGGATGTAAAAGTGGTGGAGAAAAGGGTAATACTATGACTAACCCAACTAATAACGGCTCGAAAGATGCAGAAGGAAAAGACCCAGCAGAAAAACCTCTAGATACGGTAACTTTCACATACTTCAATGGAGCAGGCGCAGGTAAAGATATTAATACAAATGAAACGACGATTGGTAAAATACTAGAAGATCAAACAGGAGTAAACTTTAAAATTGAAAATCTAGTGGGAGATTTGAACACGAAGATTGGTACGATGAATGCTTCTAGAAAATATCCTGATGTCTTAATTCCTGATGCTGCTATTGACGAAGTGCTAGGTGCAGCTGGTTTTATCGACTTAACGGATCTTATCGCAAACCATGGTCCTAATATTGAACGCGTGTACGGTCCATACTTTGATCTAATGAAGGATGCGGATGGGAAAATAATGTTCTTACCGTTCTCTAACGTTGTTGGTGAATTTGTACCAGATCCCAATATTAACCAAGGTGCTTTCTGGGTTCAACGTGGCGTGTTGAAAGAAGCGGGCTATCCGGAAATAAAGTCTATCGATCAGTACTTCCAATTAATTCGTAATTATGAGCAAAAACATGAAAGCGAAAATTTAACAGGATTTATTGCACTAACTCATGACTGGAGATTCTTTGGAACTTCTAACCCTCCAATGCATCTAGCTGGCTATCCGAATGATGGTGAAGTAACGGTAGATATGTCGACATTTGAAGCGAAGGTTTATTCAAATAATGATGATACAAAACGTTATATGAAACTATTGAATGAATTGAATGCTGAAGGATTATTCGACAAAGCTTCTTTCATTGATAACTACGATCAATATTTAGCTAAATTATCTTCTGGTAAAGTAATTGGATTCTTTGATTACGGTTGGCAAATCGCTAATGCCCAAAACGTATTGAAAGATGCGGCAAAAGCTGACCCTACGCAAGATGATCTAGTATACTTCCCACTACCTGTTACATTTGACGGACAAAAGGATCAATATCTAGATCCTCCTGGTTTCGTTAAAAACCGTGGTATGGGTATTACAGTTAGTGCGAAGGACCCTGAGCGTATTATTCAATATATTGATAATTTACTAAAAGAAGAAAATCAAATTATGAAAAGCTGGGGTATTCAAGGAGAAACTTATGAAATCAACGAAGAAGGTCGCTTCTACCGTACGGAAGAACAAATTAAGAAAATAGATGAACCGTTCCGTGAAACATTTGGTTTCAAATACTTTGATTGGAACTGGCCTCAATACGGAACTAACTCTACACTTGCAGACGGTAATGCTGTTGCTCCTGGATTACAACCCGAAGTATTCCAAATGAGTTTGACAGAAGAGGATAAAACGATTCTAAATGCATACGGTGTTCAAACTTATGCAGAAATGTTTGCTGCACCAGATGATCGTCCGTGGTTCCCTGCTTGGGGGATTGCGAAAGAGCAAGGATCAGCTGAGCAAATCTATGAGACGAAAAAGACTGAATTAACTCGTAAATATTTCCCGAAATTAGTACTTGATCCTCCTAGCAAATTCGATAGTAACTGGGATGAGTTTACTGCAGAATTCAATAAGCTTGATACTGCAGGCTATGAGAACTTTGTAACAACTGAAGTTAAGAAGATTGTTGATGGCACGAACTAATAGTTAAAGTCTTTTTGAACTACCGCTTCTAATAAAGGTTCAAAAAGCAGGCTTTCAGAATCGAGAAGATGGAGCGCTACTTGAGGGAGGAGGAAACGCAAGTGTACATGTTTGGTACACGCGTACCGGACTTCCCAAGTTCGCTTCATATTCGATGTCGACTAAGCTACGTTAGCATAGTCCTCGTTATCAAAGTCTGCTTTTTGAACTACCTCTAGTAGATGAAGTGTGGGACCATGCGATGAGGAGTACTGTCATCGCAACGGTCCCTTCTTTCAACCTGAGCAATCATAGTGAGGAGTGACGGAAATGAGTAAACTAGAAATAGTAGAGAGCCGTCCAAAACCAATAGGGACCATTCAACTGTTTTTGAGAAAATGTATTCAACAGCATGCCTTATTAGTAATGACGATACCATTTTTAATATGGTTATTTATATTTTAATATTTACCCATTTGGGGTTGGACGATAGCATTTCAAGATTTCAAACCTGCCAATAGCTTTGGGGAGCAAACGTCTCGTACAGACGATAAGCTATTTGCCTCACTTTATTTCTTGGGTAGTAGCAGCTGGCATTGTGCAAACAACGCTATCACCAGATGGTATTATTAATGATCTCTTAATGAGATTCGGATTGATAAAGGATGATATTCTTTTCCTTGGTACTGGGGAATATTTCGGGGGTATATTCGGCTCAGCAACTGTGTGGAAAGATGTAGGCTGGAATACGATCGTCTATTTGGCAGCCATGACAATGGTGGATCCTTCACAATATGAAGCGGCTGAAATTGATTCGGGGTGGGATTTACTTATTACCACGGATGTTTACTTTTGAGAACTATAAGTATGTGTTATCCGAAGATAGTATTTTTAACGCTACACTGATCTCAGCATTGCGTACAATTATAGGTACAGTGACAACCGTATTTTGCTCGGCAATTGTCGCATATGCGATTAGTAGACAAGATTTTGTATTACGTAAATTCGTGACGATAGCCTTTATCTTAACAATGTATATTAACGGTGGTCTCATGTTGCATCGGTACCAATCATTATGGTATATCCATTCCTACAAAAGTATTTCGTTAAAGGGATGTTGGTCGGAGGAGTAAAAGGATAGTTTAAGCTTGTAACTTCACTATTCTTCACGTAGTAAGAACTAAGGTTTTTTCTGATTAATATATACTTTACCCTGTTACATTTGATGAAAATGTTTTGTATAATAAATCAAACAACTTTAAAAGATGTTGTTCAAAAATCAAACTTTGATAAAGAGTAGAAATGGATGATTGCTGATGACAACTATTAATAAGTTAGGTGCATATGAAACAAATGAGTATCGTAATGTTTTTGC
>DXHF01000256.1 GCA_019113605.1 Candidatus Paenibacillus intestinavium | reverse complement strand
TCAATAGCTTTAATCGGCGTGTAATCTCGCCTACAATCAAATGTCTTTGGTCACTAGATGTATTTACTTCAACTAATTGCAAGTAGTCTATAAAGGCAATATAGGGCTTCCCTCTAGCCTCAGAATGTCTGCGTCTTATCTCAATTTCTATATCTCGTAAATTGAACTTGGTATCATATATCCTTAGGTGTGAATTCAACAATTCTTGCGACTTGGCTTTTATCAAATCTTTTTCTTTGTCAGTCAACGTTTTATTGGGATTTCTAAGTTTGTACGAGTTAACCTCTGATAATCGACTAATGAAACGGTCTAACATTTGCCCTTGAGACATTTCCAGTGTATAGAAGTCCATTCGCATGTCCTTTTGTTTAGTCAACGCCTGTATCGCTAAGTTGATGCCATAAGCAGTCTTTCCTACACCCGTTCTAGCTCCAATGGTTATCAACATACCTCCACGCATGCCACCTCCCAGAGTGTCATCTATCCTTGGGTACGTTCGGATGCCTTGTTCCACATCGTTTTCAAGTTTGTAAAATAAGTCCTCGAACGCTCTATCGAGTGTTCCATCATTCTCAGTCGTTTCGGCTTCCATCTTCTTATCCATCGCTAACTGCAACTTCTCGAAATTTTTAGGGTCTGGATAAGCTGCATAATCAGCAGAAGCTCTAGCAACCTGATCGGATAGATAACGCTTATGCAGTCTGTCTTCCAGAGATTCCAAATCTTTTCCAATACCTTCACTTCGTAAGTTGTCCAATGTATCCAAAGTGTTCGATGTCAATGGATAGAGAGCTTGGATTTCCTCCAACAATTCCCCCATTGTCAAGTTAGGCTCTTTCAACTTCTGCATCGTATCTACAATTTCTCTGAGTTCTTTCCTAGCAAACCATTTAGGTTCAACATTTAAAGTTTTGATTTTATTCGGCTTGAATAGTAGCCCAGAAACTATTTCTTTTTCAATCATCGTCAAACACCGCGTCAATCTTCTTTTTAATTGAGTCAAACTTGTATACGATAGGTCTAATCTCAGATATAGCAGGCGGATATTCATTCAAAGCAATATATTCATGGACGTTTTTAAGCGTTCTTTCATAGTCCATTTTTTCCAAGTGGTACATCCAAACCTTTACTTTAGATTGCACTTGTTCTTCTGTACCTTTCATGAAGTGCGGGTATGCACCTTCAATCAAACGCAATATTTCAACAGCTTCATTCTTTGTCACTCAATCACTCCTAGTTAATGTAACTTTCCCAAGCACTACCTTTCTTGCTCTTATTACTGTCCTTTCTTGCCCAAGCCAATATTGTCATGTAGTGGCTTTTGTATTTAGCCCCTTTACTTGCAATGTAGTAACTTAGGTTATTGATTCGTTCTTCATAATCAGAAGGGAATCTGTCTTTCAGTTTCTTGTACTCTTCATCAGTGAGCAGAACATTCTCTGCATCTCCATATTTTGATTTTTTTGGAGAGGCGGTATCTTTATTATCTGTTATAGAAGTATCTGTTATAGAAGTATCTTTGTTATGACATTTTGTCATACCCCTTTTGACAATCTGTCTACCCCCCTTTGACAATCTGTCATAGGGGTCATAATCTTGTAAGCTATCCATTTTTGTTGTTGGTTTAATATAAAAGAAAGTCCCTTTAACTTTTCCTTTTTTATATGCAACCTTCTTATCTAACAATTCCAACTCTACTAAATTGTCTATAATCCTCAACATGGTCCGTTTGCTTCCTATGATTGGGATTTGTTCATGCAAGTAATCTTGTTTTACCCATATATACTTGTCGCCTTCGTCAACAATGAACTCCATCCCAGCCGATGAATACATATCCTTTATTACTCGCATTAACAAAAGATCGTTCATGTTTAATTTAAGATTGTTCGCTTTGTCTTGTTGAAATCCTAATATTGTATATTTCATTGTACATCACTATGTTTTAACATGTACTCATAAGCCTCGGCATCAGTTGCCCCAACGTCTTTATATGAATTGAATATAGCTTCTCTGTTGTGTTCGACTATTTCTTCATCTGAGACTTCCGAATAAAAACCGGTTACCGATTTTACAAGTTCCGCGAACTGTGATTTTGTCATTATTGCCCCGCTCTGTTTTACAGGCTGACCGTTTCTATACACAACCAAGGCTTCGATGCTGTTGCTATATAATTTCTTCACTTATTTCCCCTCCGTACTCTCAAGTCCTCTACGGATCAACTCGATAACCGCACCTGTAAATGTTGTAATGTAATTATCCTTCATAAACTTTTTGATTTCTTCCAATAAATCAAGTGGAATTAAAAACGTCATTCTCTTTGTTTTCATTTTTCTTCCTCCTATCTAATACCATTATACCATGATAATATTTTATTGCAAGTGTTTTACAATAAATGTTTAATTTATTTTATAAATAAGAGGCTGCCTTTCGACAACCTCATATATTTATTTCTTGTACTCTTGCTTAAATTGGCAATTTGCACATGCGTAAGTCTTTCGTTTCTTACCGAGTGCGCCACCAACTAATCCAACTGGTCCGAATAAGATAGCTCCTGCTGCT
>DXHF01000255.1 GCA_019113605.1 Candidatus Paenibacillus intestinavium | reverse complement strand
ATGAGCTTGGCAGGGATTAGCGTTGTTACAACGAATGCAGATGAGCTTAGCGGAAATGGACAGCTTGGAGCGCTATGGACGAAGTTTTACGCTAATAATATTAGCGCGCTACTGAAAGAGGGGGCTGACGATCAAGCGATTTACGGTTGCTATACGGATTACGAAAATGATGCTACAGGACGATATCGGTTACTTATTGGTATGAGAATTCATAATGCAGCCGATAAGCCAGTTGGACTAGATGCTGTTACAACTCCTGCAGCAAAATACGCTGTATTTACGACGTCTCGGGGTGCGATTCAAGAGGTTGTGGCTCAGGCTTGGGTTGCAATTTGGCAATGGTCGGCGTCATCTAGTATGAATCGTACATATACTGGAGACTTTGAATACTACGATGAGCGCTGTGCCGATCCAACTAATGCGCAAGTTGATATTTATATTGCAATTGAGTAATCTAGTAAATTTAACCAATAAAGAAGATCTACCCCACTCAGTAAATATAATTGCGTGGGATAGATCTTTACTTATTAATGTCGCGGATAGCTTTGTTCATACTATCAAAGCTAATTGCTCCAACCTGCTGTTTTCGTATAATACCCAGCTCATCCAAAATGAATGTTGTTGGATAAGCGTTTACTTTGTAGTGCTTACTAGCAACGCCTGCTTCGTCCAATAGGATAGGGAAGGTTAGTTGCTGCTCGTCCACATATCGCTCAATGTCCGCTATATTGCGTTCTTGACTCGTTACATTGACCGATAATATGACAACATTATCATCTTTATAATGTTCATAGAGCTTCTCTACATGGGGCATTTCTGCTTTACATACACGGCACCATGTTGTCCAAAAATTAATGATAACCTTTTGTCCGCGATAATCTGCCAAATTTACAACATCCTCTTGCAAATTAGTAAGCTGAAAGTTAGGTGCGCTTTGATCAGTTCGAATACCTATGACTGCTTGGTTCTGTTCATCTACAATTTGAGTAGACGCTATCTTCGAAAAACGAAAGTCTTGGATCTGGTCATGTAACATATTACCTATTAAACCAATAACAAAAGCGAGTGAAAGTAACTGCACAGTGTAGCGCACAGTCACTTTCCGCGCTGGATTTTCTAATAATAGCAATAACACGCTCGAAAGAAGAAGTGCTACATAATGAATAAGCTGAGCAGAGCTAGACAATACAAGCTGTGCCCCGAAAAAGATTAGCGACCAGCCTGAAAGCATGATCACGATAGAGGCAGCTGTTTGGAGAGTACCTGCAATACGCTGATACCGGTAGCCCATATAGCTTATTGCAACGAAAGTAGCTAGCCAGAATCCCTTCGTACCTCCATCGAAAAATAGTAATGATTGAGGATAACGAATGACGCTCATCGGATCGAAGAGAAGAAGACTGCCCTTCCAAATAATTATCCATAGGAAAAGGGAATTCCAAGCATACGACAGCAGTAATTCCTTGTCTACATTGCCTCTGCTTCTAAGGCGTATGGCTAGCACTCCAGCAATCCCCGCGATTAAATATACGAGTAGGTCCATATTTAATACTAACGGACCGAGCTGCAGATTTGGCATTTCACACTCTCCCTTCTGCGATGGCCTATCCGATTATTAATGATCCTTCATCGGCTGCGTATCCGATCAATACGCTCTTTGTTATAGTCACAAACAGAACGTCTGATCAATCACTTAGTGGCTCATTGTCTGAAAATAAATCTGGGTCTTTCTGCAGCATAGTAGTTAATACATCGGTAAGCTTCACAGTGTCACATACCCACATCTCGGCATCACCAAACTCAGCTAGATAAATCGCTCTTTGCTGCTCAAGAATTCCTTCTACTTTCCAAAAATGCTCTGACCAAGGTAAGCCCTGGTGTCTGCGAGATGGTACTTCTATTTCTGTTCCATCAGGTAAAATGGTATACAGCATTTCATGACCATCGGTAAGTCTTCCTGGTATATCAACCCATTCCTCGATTCCATGAATGAATGTATTTCTTTTTTGATCTACTCCGACTAATAATATTTTTGCTTTCCGATCTAGCAGCTTGCCCCATGCTGATTGGCGATGGCAAGGTGTGTCGAACCGCTCGTCACCAGCCACGAATGAAGCTGCATCTTGACCTAAAGCAGCGACGGAATGGGTTGGATGGTATGACCGAAGTACATTTTCGCGCTGGCGAAACAGTTCAGGCAGAATTCCTACACATACGGGAGATGATTCCACATAGAATCTAGGATTGTTTGCGTTAATATCGGCCCATGTATGGGTTGGCAAAACAAGTAGTCCCTCCTGCATATATTGTGACAGTGCATCGAGAACGGTATCTGCTCCGCCTTCAACGTCACCGATACTTTTCATCGAGGAGTGCATGAGCACGGTACCTAATTTATCAATACCTGCTCGTTCAAGTTGTTCGATCAAACTATGTTTCGTATGCATTTCAATTCCTCCAATGTATAAATTGTGAAAGCCTCGCTACCATTATACCTAATTATGCCGGTACAAACGACCTTCATTATAATTGATAGAATGAAAGAATGCTGCTAGCTAAGCGAAATAGATCAAAAAAGATCAATGATTGCACTTTAAGTTGGACAATGTTACACTTTGTG
>DXHF01000254.1 GCA_019113605.1 Candidatus Paenibacillus intestinavium | reverse complement strand
AATAACCCAGGAACACGCTGGATTTCAGATGCTAGTGATCCGCAATGGATTAGCGTAGATCTAGGTGACAGCTATGAACTAGGACGAATTATGCTTTCATGGGAAGGGGCATATGGCAAATCTTACGAGATTGAGGGATCTATCGATGGGGAAGAGTGGATTTCATTGTTCTCTACTACGGAGGGAGCTGGCGGGGGAGAAGAAATATTATTTGATGTGACGGAGGCAAGATATATACGTCTAGTCGGTTCAGAGCGTGGAACACTGTACAGTTATTCGTTATGGAGCTTTGAAGTATATCCTTATGATCCAAGCGGACTTCAGTTGGCACCAGCAGTAAAGCCAACGAAAGCTAGCTATTCTGTAGGGGATACAATTACGTTACAATGGCCTGAATCTACTCAATATATGAATGCAATTACAAGTGTTTTACTTAATGAAGAGATAGTAGAAGATGCTGTAATTACTTCAACGTCTGTAACGATACCAGCTGCGCTTGTGGCAATAAGGGATAATAACATTACAATAGTAGCGGACGGCTATCGTGAAGTTGTAGTCAATGTATACGTAAGTCCTATCAATGTTGCATTAGCTGCAGAGGTTACGGCTTCTTCTAACGAAGATTCAGTATCGGCAATTGTAGATGGCCATTTGCAATCACGGTGGGAGAGTGTACATGAAATTGACCCTCAATGGGTTCAATTAGAACTGGCATCTGAATCAGTAATTAGTGAACTTGTTATCTATTGGGAGGGAGCTAGAGCTTCGAAATATACAGTAGAGCTATCGCTAGATGGGGAGAGCTGGCAGCAAATCGCACAAATTGATAGCTACAGTGGACTAAAGGATACGATTAGTTTTACTAGCACACTAGCTAAATATATACGTATTACAGGTATGGAGCGTGCATTGCCATATGGATATTCGATCTATGAAGTGCAGGCGTATTAACAGTATGAGTCAGTAATGGAATAAAAGTAACTTTAGAGCGAAGTACAGAAAACATTCAATATGTTTTTGCTGTACTTTGCTTTCTTTTATTGTTTAAATTATAAGCGCTGTAATTTTGTTATTTGCAATATTTACCACACCGTTTATATTCTAGTTAAACGGTTAACTAAATAATGATAAAGAGCATAAGGTGTTTGAGGAAACGATTCAAATTATACATGAATCGATTAAGCAGCTTGTATTCCAAAACCCATTTTACAGTGAAATGAGTAGTAATATTGAAGTGACCGTCAGAAGTAGCGGCTATCAAATTTTATTAGCAGGCGTTGAAAAAGGAAAGAGCTACTTGGATATTTCAGTTTCTAGAAATCTTGATGGTGCGATTATTATCGGTATTTATCCAGAAGAACTATATGAGGAGTGCAAGGAAGCGAATATACCTATTGTCCAGTAATGCAATACCACGCCGAGAGCAAAGGTCAGTTCAATATGGATCGTACGCCTTGGAATATTGCAGAGAGAACGCAAAATCCGCAGGTAAGTCGGATGCACAATTCTCGTCACAGTATTATATGAAACATCATCATGAAATCATACTTCAAATTGAGCCATAATGTCATTCATACGGGGGAGAAACGCGACTGTCTTCCCCGTTAACTTCATAGAACTCGCAAACGATTAATTTTTCTAGCATTACTTGTGGATGCTTAAAGCATTATTTTAAAATTAAATTTATGATCTTCGAAATAAACACTTGCATTTCAAATCCAAAGGTGATATATTATTACTTGTCGCCGCGATAATGCATCGCGAAAGACAGTAAGTAATTAAGTTGTGCGGAAGTGGCTCAGCGGTAGAGCATCGCCTTGCCAAGGCGAGGGTCGCGGGTTCGATTCCCGTCTTCCGCTCCAACAATTGCGCCCTTAGCTCAGCTGGATAGAGCGTTTGACTACGAATCAAAAGGCCAGGAGTTCGAATCTCTTAGGGCGCGCCATTTTAATTACCTTCATTACGGGATGTAGCTCAGCTTGGTAGAGCACCTGGTTTGGGACCAGGGGGTCGCATGTTCAAATCGTGTCATCCCGACCAGTTTAATAAGCGGGTGTAGTTCAATGGTAGAACTCTAGCCTTCCAAGCTAATAGCGTGGGTTCGATTCCCATCACCCGCTCCATACCATAACGAACAGACTTTGAGAAATCAAAGTCTTTTTTTGTGTTTTTCTACATGTTACTATGGAATAAAATTGAAAAAAGTGCAAGTGGTAATTTATAGGAATAATTTACAAGATCATTTGTAATTAATAGCTACTATTTTTGATTTGTAAAGTGGCAATGCAAATCTTAAAAAGGGATATGCGTATAGGTAAGTTGCATAACGATTATGCTAGTTAAAACAATAACATCAACTAACATAAGAGAATTCGTTTTGCAATGCTATAATTATTGCCGAAAATAGAAGAGTAATTTATGAATTAAACACAATAAGAGAATGATCAACTTCTTTGTACTTATTGACATATACTACTGTTCGTGAATAAAGCGCTTACCACATTAAATATACGTAAATATAAGCATTTTTTTAGATTAATTATGCTGTAAAGGCTTCAATGTAGTTGCATTTTGATGTATAATAAAAATAATGTTTTTGTAATTAACTGAGAGTAATCTTACGAATATGATTTATAGATAATTTATTAAGCATGGTTTGTGAGTTTGCTACACAGATCTGTAGTTTATGCTTTCGAAGTAACTTTTCAGTTGCAGAGGAGCATAATCAAGAAGTACAACTGAAAAGTTTTAGGAGGAAGAGTATGTCGGATCAAACTGTAACATCAACAGCGACTAGTCGGACGCAATCTAATAACTTGCTTAGACGTGATGTCCGTTATTTAGGCAATATACTCGGTGAAGTACTTGTTCATCAAGGCGGACGTGAGCTTTTAGAGCTTGTGGAGCAAATTCGAGAACAAAGTAAATCACTTCGTGCTCATTTTGACCCTGAGTTGTTTGGACAAGTTAAGGAGACGATTTCGTCCTTAAGTTCAGAGAAGCGTCATCAGGTCATTCGTGCTTTCGCTATCTATTTTCAATTAGTCAATATTGCTGAGCAAAACCACCGTATTAGAAGAAAGCGTGACTATGAGTTTCTAGCTGGTGAAGAAGTTCAAAATGGATCTATTGAAAGTGCAATTAAAGTGCTTAAGGATCGCAATACGTCTACAGCTGATGTTGAAGAGATGTTAGCTGGTATTTCTTTAGAGCTTGTCATGACTGCACACCCAACAGAAGCAACTCGCCGTGCTGTACTTGATATTCATAAGCGCATTGCTGATGATGTCATGGAACTAGATAATCCTACGTTAACTTATCGTGAACGTGAAAAGCTTACAGAGAAGCTATTGAATGAGGTTCTCATTCTGTGGCAAACCGATGAGCTGCGTGATCGCAAGCCAACTGTACTTGATGAAGTTAAAAATGGATTGTTTTATTTTGACGAAACATTATTTGACGTGTTGCCTAGCGTATATGAAGAGCTAGAAAGATGTCTTATTAAATATTATCCTGAAAAACAATGGCATGTACCTAGCTACTTACGTTTTGGTTCATGGATAGGTGGGGACCGCGATGGTAACCCATCTGTAACTTCTGATGTTACGTTGCAGGCATTGAATCTTCATCGTTCACTTGCTGTTCGTAAGTACGAGGAGCAAATTCGCGGCATGATGGAAA
>DXHF01000253.1 GCA_019113605.1 Candidatus Paenibacillus intestinavium | reverse complement strand
GCTCGTTACATCGTGATCACAGTCGTACGTTTTGAACTTCCAATTTCAATAAAGGTTCAAAACAGTGGGCTGTCAGAACCGAGAAGATGAAGCGCTACTTGAGGGAGGAGGAAACGTAAATGTACGTTATTGGTACATGCGTACCGGACTTCCCAAGTTCGCTTCATATTCGATGTCGACTATGCTACGTCAGCATATTCATCGTTATCACAGTCCGCGGTTTTGAACTTCCCCTTAAATAAGTTTATGCTTATACCACTTATCGCCTCGGAACCTCCACCAAAATATAACCCCGCGCACGGCCCATTCAGAAACCATTGCGATCCATACGCCGATCAATCCGTAGTTAAGAGTAACACCTAATATATATCCGAGAATAATTCGGAATAACCACATTGAAAGCAGAGCAGTAATTGAAGTGAATTTAGAATCGCCAGCAGCTCGTAAAGCAGATGGTAAAATAAAGCTTATTGACCACACCAATGGCTGAGTAATAGATAACAGTAGAATAAGCTGGTAAATATCTGGGATGATCGATTCAGGCGGCGTATAAATATTTACGAGCATCGGGAACAGCAATAAAATTATGATCGTAATAAACACGAAGAAAATACTAGATAAGCCAATAAACGACTTAATAAACTTCCTGGCATCGCCAATTTCTTTCCGCCCCATACATTGTCCAACAACGGTAACTATCGCTACACTTAAGGCGGTACCGCCAATTTGGAACAGCATAGATAATGAATTACTAATGGCATTGACCGTAATAGCTAGTGTACCAAACTGGACAATAAAGGTTTGTGTTAACAGCTTTCCACCATTAAAGAACAGTTGTTCAGCAGCAAAGGGTAACCCGATATACATTATTTTTTTCAATAGTGAAATATGCATCTTAAACATGCTTCGAAGCTTAATATGTAATGTCTGGTTAAATCGAATCAAATAGATAAGCGATACTGCCGCACCTAATACACGAGCTACAATTAAGGAGATCGCAAGTCCAAGCACACCCATATCGAGTAATGTAATAAGAATGATATTTAAGATAAAGTAGGAAAGATTAAGAATTAATGATAGACCCAAGGAAGCTTTCGTATCACCGACACCTCTTAATACGCCGACAATCGATTGATATATGGCGATAAATGGATAAGAAATACAGCTGCCAATAAGGAAAATTTTAGCGTTGGCTAATACATCGGCATCTGCACCACCGAAAAGGCTATTTAGAATAGGCGAATGAAATATAATCGCAAATAGACTGATCACAATAGAAATAACGATAACTGATGATATCGCTTGTGAGGCGGCTAGAGACGCTTGCTTAGCATCTCGCTTGCCCTTATATTGCGCAACGATAACTGTACCGCCTGTAGCTACTGCGATAAATACACTAATAATAAACATATTCAATGAATCGACAACACTAACAGCACTAACTGCAGCGATACCCGAAGAGCTGATCATTGCTGTATTCAATATGCTAATTAATACGATAAAGGCAGAATCTACAAATATTGGAATCGTAATGCCGAAGATCTGCTTGTAGTTCATCGAATTTCCTGTGAAATATTTATTCATTAGGAATAGGAAATTTCTTTGTACATAGGCATTAATCTTGAACATAGAATCATCTCGTTTCGATCTTGCTGAAGTGAATATCATTATTTAAGTGATCTATGTTCATTATAGCACTGTTGTAAATCGTATACATCATCATTTAAGAGGGAGGATCAATTATTTTGGAGGTTAATTACGGGATTAGTAAAAGGATTTATATCCTCTTCATACTGCCCCTCATCATAGTCAATAATACTCCACACATTGGATTTGGTAATAAGATCATCGACATAATTACTATAGTCTGAATAAATGTGATCATTAATTAGTTTAATTTCTATTGCATGCTGTACATTTTTGAATTGAGCAGGAATCGCTTGTTGATGCTCTGTTTTCAAAATAATGGTATAACCATAGTAGGTTGAAACGACATCACTTAATTCATTAATTTCGAGTGCGAATGCAACCTCTGATATTTCTTCATCCATCTCATCATAGGTGAAGTACCCCAAGTCTCCTCCATCTTCAGCAGAGTAATCTGTGCTGTGCTGCTGCGCTAATCGAATAAAACTAGCACCGTTACGGAGTTCTGTTATTATTTGATTTGCTAGATCAAGATCATCTACAACAATTTGCGAGGCGCGAATACGTTCGGGAGAGAGTCCGATTTTCTGTTTGTTTTGTTCAAAGTAAGTAGAAATTTCTTCATCCGTTACGGAAATATGCTGTTGTAAAAGTAATCGTGTCATTGTTGGTATAACTAATGTTTTTTTGAAGTCATCCGTTGTCATTTCATAATAATCAAGATAATCTTGAAATTCCTCTTCTGTCCCGTAATCTATTTTCGAAGCAGCTAATTGATCGAACAAATCTTGATCAGTAAGAGTAAATCCTTGTTTAGCGACTTCTTGAGTAACCACCTCGTTCTCAATTAGAAGTTCGATTTCTTCAATTACTAGATCAGGATAGAAATCAATCAGTGAATCAAGCAATTGCCCCTCGGAAATTTCAGCTTCATTAACGGTAGCTACAGGAGGATAGTTATTGTCAGAAGAGACCCATGATCTAACAAGTAATAATACAATCGCAAAAATTGCAATAATGAGTAAGCAACTCAAAATAATCGTTGAAATGATCCAACCGTAGGAAGGTGCTTTGGAAGGAGGTTGATAATTGGGCTGGCCATCGTAATGGTAGTGTTCATAATGATTCATTGAACAGTACTCCTTTCACGGCTGATGATGAGTTATTATATCGTCCATTTGATAATAATTCCAGCTTGAGTTAAGCCGCCACCGAATCCATAAAGTAGTAAATGATCATCCCTTTTAATTTTGTTTTCTTTTACCGCGAGATCGATCGCTAGCGGAATAGTGGCTGATGATGTATTGCCATAATGGACAAGACTATATAAAGTATGGGCTAAAGGGAAATGGATACGCTCACAGATGGATTCTATCATTCTAAGGTTGGCACTGTGAGGAACAAACCAATTCATTTGATTGAGAGTCATATTGGCATTCTGTAGTAAGCTAGCTATTCCTTTTGGCACAGAGCTCACTGCCCACTTATATACCTCACGCCCATTTTGCACAATTTTCTCGGTTGCTTGCAATTGCTCTTCATTCATAGTGGAAGAGAGACTAGTAACATATAAATTATGGCTTTTTTCGCCTTCTGAGTCTAGATGGTAAGCAATAAAACTGGGATTATGTTCATCATATTCAACTAGCATGGCACCGCCTCCGTCTCCGAACAGGATGCATGTTGAGCGGTCAGCATAATCAGTAACTTTAGATAATGTCTCGGCCCCAACAACAAGAACTTTTTTGTGTAGTCCAGATGTGATTAAAGCGTTCGCCATATGCAGTCCATAAGTAAAGCCAGCGCATGCAGCATTAAGATCGATTGCACCAGCTTGCTGTATACCTAGCTTTGCTTGAATAAGGTTAGCGGAACTTGGCGTCTTGAAATCTGGAGTGAAGGTACATGTAATGATCATATCTACATCGTCTACCGTTTTATTATATCGTTTCATTAGATCTAGTACAGCCTGGTAGCCAATATCACTTGTGTATTCATGCTTACTAGCTATTCGTCTTTCACTAATACCAGTACGACTAATGATCCATTCATCATTCGTATCTACAAGTTTTTCTAAATGTTGATTTGTCATTATTTGCTCAGGGACATATGAACCGATCGCAGTAATTTTAGCTTTCGATTGATGCATAACAACACCTCCTAAAACTTTTTGTTTCCTACTCGAAGTGCTTCCTGCAACAAAAAGTCGCATCGAAAGCATACGCTATAACTTTTTGTAGCTCCCTGAAGTACATCCTGATAACCGAAAGTAGCAACGGAAGCATAACCTAACTGTTCATAATCCCTCTGAAGTAGATACAGTCAATAAAAGTACTTCGTAAGGGAAAACTACAACTTATTCGTTGTAATTATTGTAACACAACTTTAGTACCAAGTACTAATATCAAGTGTTAATATTAATTTGGAAAAATGTGAACCCCGTTACTGGTTATGAATAAGTTTGTTGTAAGCGGCTAATGTTTCGTTACGACTATAGCGTACCCCAACACAAAAAAACTAGCAGACGTAAGAAGGAAGTAATGACATCTCTCTTATCATGCTAGTTTTTAGGTTATAAATTAATTCGTTATCGATTATTCGACAGGTGTACCAACTTCTGCAGCTGGAGTTAAATTATTTGTAACTTTAGCTTTAGTTTTTAGTTCTTCAATGTAAGTGCTAATATTTGGATAAACAGCTTCATTAATAAGTTTAATTTTAATGGAATCTTTAATCATATCAAATGTAACTACAGTTTCTGGATTGTGACCTGTTTTCTTAATAATATGGTAACCAAATGTTGATTGAATAGGTTCACTTAATTCATCAATTTCAAGTGCGAATGCAGCTTCAGAGAATTCAGGAATCATTGCTTCATGAGCGAAGAAGCCTAGATCGCCACCAGCAGCTGCAGAACCTTGATCAGTACTGTTTGCCGTAGCAAGTTCTGCAAAATCAGCACCATCTTTCAATTGAGCTACAAGATCATCAGCAGTAGCTTTATCCGCTACAAGAATATGCGATGCACGAACTTGTTCTGGAGTACCACCCAAAGTAGCTATGTTTTCTTCGAAGTAAGCTTCTGCTTGTTCGTCAGTAACTGTGATAGTCGATTGAAGTAATAAACGTAATAAAACAGAAGTTTCTAATTGTTTTTTCAAATCATCTTCTGTCATGCCATAATTAGCAAGGAAGGAATTGAATGCCTCATCAGTACCAATATCAAGTTTCATTGCTGCGATTTCATCTGTAACATCTTTATCTGTAAGGGTAATATTTTTTGCTTTAGCTTCTTGATGTAGAACTTCTTCAGTAATCATATTATCTAAAATGCTATTAACGTCAGCACTAGAGAGTTCTTGGAAATTATCGAAGAAAGTTTCCTTTGTAATTTTCGTACCATTTACGGAAGCGATCGTTGTACTTTTTCCGCCTGATGGGAAAACCATAACGACTACTAGTACGATAGCAAGTACAATTGCTGCGATCATCCAAATCGGATTGCTACCGCCTTTTACTGGTGCTGCAGAAGTTAATACTCCTGATGTTGAAGCCATAGCTTGATTAGATGTTACAGCTTCATTTCCCGCAACCTCTTGGTTACTAGACACTCCTGAAGATTGCGTTTCTTTATTGTCCATTACGTAAAGCCCCTCTCAATATATAAAAGATATGCTATTACTATATCAAATTTTACAATGAAAAACATTAATATAACATTAAATTCAATAAAAGCCGAAACGAAGGGGTTCAGATAGATATATTTCTTCCTATAATATGATGTATAATTGGTCTAATGTTAGAGATAGATATAACCCGGTGTGGGAGGAAATGCCGTGCGTTCAAGGAAGTTCGTGTTGTTTCTTTTAGGATTGTTTATGGTTATTCCTATCCTATTATATTTTTGGATAAGTTCATTGCAGTTAGCCAATCCATCAACTACTATTTCTTCATTAATAGTAGTTATAGCAATAGTTGCGATATTAGCTATTGTTATATCTGTAGCGATCGGAATAGTCGCCCAACAAGTGAGAAATATTAAATTAATATTTGTGTCGCTAGCTTATGCATCTTTGGCAGCGATGGTCTTATTACATGGTCTTGCCCTGCCGGCATTGCTGAATGAACATCTACAAAATAGTTATATTTATGCTCAGTTAGGGTTGATGCTTTCATCGGTTTGGTTATGGCTCAGTTCACTGTCGGCTGATCATCGCTTAGTTCGTTGGCTTACTACTAAAAAAACATTGTTATTACCGTCATGGTGTGCAGTATTAGTTGTGCTAGGTACATTAATTTGGATGTTTCCCAATTATCATTTGCTAGACTTTATGTATAGTGAATTTGGAAAACGTCTATTCACATTATCTATTCTATTGTTCAATACATGGACAGTTTATCGACATCTTATTACATATATGGCATCTCGATTTTCGCTTCAATTGGCGCTTGTCTATAGCACCGGTTGGATGAATACTGCACAGATCGTACTCATTACAACATCTCCAAGTAATTTGGGATGGTGGGGTTATCATATTTTATTATTCCTGTCTGTTATCGCTGTAACGTTAATGATTATTGGCGAATATAAGCATGGAGAATCATTATCAATGTCTATTAAGAGATTGTACCGCGCAGATCCCGACGGTTGGATTCAGACGTATTTGACACCAAGCGTGAAGGATTTAGTTATAAAAACTGAGACGAAAGACGCCTATACAGCAGGTCATAATTATCGAGTGACAGTATATGCTTTGAAGCTAGGCGAAGAATTGGGACTTTCTTCTACACAGTTGAAATCTATTGCACAAGGTGGACTCGTTCACGATGTAGGCAAATTACATATTCCTGATTATGTATTGAACAAACCAGGGAAACTAACAGATTCAGAACGAAAGCTTATCGAGAAACACCCGGTTGATGGCTATAATATGTGCAAGCAAGTTGGATTTATGATTGAAGAGTTAGCGATTATCCGTTCTCACCACGAAAGATGGAATGGAACGGGGTACCCTGATCAACTTGTTGGAGAAGATATTCCATTAGTTGCTAGAGTAACGGCGGTAGCAGATGTATATGATGCATTGACCTCTTCTCGTTCATACCGAACAGCGATGTCACATGAACAAGCGATGAGTATTTTAATAGAAGATAGCGGAAGTCATTTTGATCCACAATGTATTGCAGCTTGGAAAAAGATTGTTGAAGATGAAAAACGATTTTTTACAGAAATACTCTCAACTCATCTCGATATGAAACGGGTTTTAAGCTAAGCTGCAAAAAGTGTTACTTTTTGAACAACCGCTATATGCTTCCGAAGTGACTTTTTGTTAGCTAAGAGGTTACATAGGCAGCTACAAAAAGTTTTAGTATATGCTTCCGAAGTGACTTTTTGTTAGCTAAGAAGTTACACTGGTAGCTACAAAAAGTTTTAGGACATGCTTCCGAAGTGACTTTTTGTTAGCTAAGAAGTTACACTGGTAGCTACAAAAAGTTTTAGGAGGGCTGCAATTGAATCGGTTATCCTTACGAACTAAAGGTATTATTATTGTTGTTATTATTTCACTAGTTCCGCTACTGATTGCTGGTCTATATAATTATTATACAGTCAAGCAAGATATGATTAAGACAGAAATTGAAAAAGTGCTGTTGAAGCAAGAAAGTCGCTCTTTTGTTACGAATGCTTGGCTCAATACCCGTATCGCTGAAGTGCTAGTAATGAGTCGTACTGCAGCGATGAAATCGGGACAGGTCGATGAAATTATAAATTATTTAGCAAACGAGCAACAAAAAAACCAATTTTATTATGATCAAATTGGTTTTTTTGACATGACGGGAAAAGTTACAACTCTTAACGAAATACCCGAAAAGTTTGAAAATACATCCGCCTTTCTTCCAGTGCTTGACGGAGAAATTATTATTACGGATCCGTACTTGTCTCCGGTCACTAATGACCTGGAAAGCTTTCTTGCGGTACCTGTATATTCTGATAATGAGAAAATTATCGGTGCGATGTATGTATCTTATAAATTCCGTGTTGCCAACTATGTAGAAACATTGCAAATTGACGAAGGTGAATTATATTTGTACAACAATAAAGGCGAGCTTTTGTTTGCAAATGATTCCGGTTCAATAGATCCGCATGTTATGGAGCAATTGCAGGGGCAACTGAAAAACATCACAATTGGTCAAAAGGCAAATACTTCAGGAAGTATGAAATTCGATATAGAGGGTCAATCCTTTATGTTATTTTATCAACAAATTAAAGATACGAAGTGGATCATAATTGAAGTGATAGATTCCTCAGAGTTAGAAGAGATAGCTGCACCAACGTTGTGGAGAATAATGGTCACTATTGGATTAGCAGTCATTATTATCGCACTTGTCTTCTATATTTATTTTGAATCTATTATTACTAGATTACAAGATATTTTACGTGTAACGAAACTAGCGGCTGAAGGATCATTTGATGCTGAACATCTTGATGCAAACAGTAATGATGAAATCGGGAATTTAGCTAACTCTGTTAATGGTATGATGGGGAGATTACAAGTAATGTTTAATCGACTGGATGCCGTTATTAATCAAAATAAAAGTCCAGTCGTTGTTATGGATGAAAGATATTATATTACGTATCTTAATAAGGCCGCGGAAGAACTTATAGGCTATTCCAGTGAAGAGTTAGTAGGGAAATTTACACCGTTATTTTTTATGGACTTGGAAGAAGTGAAACTAAGAGCAGAGGAATTATCAGAGCAGCTTGGCCGACAAATTCAACCAGGGGTAGAATTATTTATAGAGTTGCGCAAACAGCATCCTAATTATGATTTTGAACTATCGATATTCAGACGCGATGGGAGAAGAGTTCCAGTCTATAATCGTTCTAGTAGTTTGACGGATAGAAATGGAAAACTAACAGGGATCATTGCAATAATGACTGATCTTTCAGAGCAAAGAGCAATAGAAAATGTAAGAAATAGATTACAGCTTATTGTTGAAGCAGCGATGGATTTGATCGCATCAGTAGATCGACATGGGCAGCTTATCTATATTAATGAAGCAGGTATAAAAATGTTAGGAATTGAACCAAATGAGTGGGAAATGCAAGCGATATCGAAGTATTTGCCTAATCATTTATACCGAATATTAGTAAAAGGATGTATACAGGCGAAAAAACATGGATTTTTTGAAGTAGATGCACAATTCCATAACAGTAAAGGTAAACATATTAATGTTTCAATAGTTATTGTTGCACATCGAGATTCGTATAATGGTAATTTCATGTATTCATGTATCTCGCGAGATATTACAGAGCAAGTAGAAATTCAAGAGCAATTAGTACAAGCAACTAAATCTGCAGAAGAAGCTAGTCAAGCGAAAAGTAACTTCCTTGCGCTAATGAGTCATGAGATTAGAACTCCATTGAATGGGATTATTGGGTTGTCGCAGCTGCTACAAAAGACAGAATTGGATGCCCTGCAGAGTGAGTATGCTAATCGTATGAAAGACTCATCAGATATGCTTTTGAATATCATCACAAGTATACTTGATTTCTCGAAGCTTGAAGTGAATATGATCGAACCTGACTTTACTGTATTTAAATTACGGGATATTATGAATCATTTGGCAGATCAATTAAGTGTATTTCTAGGTGGTAAGGATCAGTTTGAATTCAAAATAGAGCTCGCTCCACAAATTCCAATCCGTATGCTAGGTGATTCCTTACGATTAGAACAAATACTATCTAATCTTTGTGTTAATGCAATCAAATTTACAAAGCAAGGAATTGTTGAGTTAGATATTGCCATGATCGAAGAAACGGATGAACGAATCTTACTAAAATTTTCTGTGAGTGACACAGGGATAGGGATGACTGATGAGCAACTACAATATTTGTTCAAGCCATTCACTCAAGCAGATTCCTCGACTACACGGAAATATGGTGGAACTGGATTAGGGCTCGTCATATCTAGAGATCTCGTACAATTATTAGGAGGTCAACTAGTTGTCGATAGTAAATATGGAGAAGGTAGTACGTTTACGTTTGAACTACCATTCATAAAAGTAGACCATGAACAGACAGTGGATGAATCCCTAATTACTCATCCATTAGATCGCTTAGTTTGGATCGTTGAAGACAGTGATATTATGGCAGATTATTGGAGTAAGTTATTAGCCTCGCAGCAGGTTTCCTCTATTCGTATGAAAACATGGAAGCAGGCTTATTACAGATTACTGCGGTCTGGTGAGGGTGCTTATCCAACCTTTATTATGCTTGATATGGAAATGAATGATATGTATGGTATGGAAACATGGATTGATTTTCATAAAGAGGCTTCAAGTAAAGGTATTTCTATAATTGTAGTTACAACTGCATTTGGTCGCGAGGAATTACTACTGCTGGCTGGAAATCAACAGCCTGAACGAATATTGACGAAGCCGATTACGGAAATGCGATTTATTGAGGCTTTCCAATCTAAGCCGGTGAAAGAAAGTGAACCGCAGCGCATAAAAACCCGGGCGATCACGGCAGAAGATGAACCTATCATTACAGCGAGAATTAACGTTTTACTTGCAGAAGACAATAAGGTGAATCAACTTGTCGCCGTTGAAATGCTGAAGCATTGTCATTGTAATGTGACGGTTGCGAGTAATGGTATCGAAGCGATAGCGAGCTTAGAAAAAGAAGATTTTGATCTTGTATTTATGGATATTCATATGCCTGAAATGGACGGTATGGAGGCAGTACGACAAATTAGAAGTAATCCCAAATATTATAATCTGCCAATTATCGCACTTACAGCTAATGTGTTGGCTTCTGATCATGAGCAGTATATGCGAATCGGAATGAACACTGTAGTTACGAAACCGATGTCGCTGGAGCAGCTACAGTATATTATTAGTAGCTATACCTTGACGTCTAATTTTGCAGCAGCTACGAATGAAAGTGGACATAGTATTCCGGGTCAAGAGCGAGTATTGCAACGATTGTTATTACTCACAGTCGTACAAGCTGACACAGCGATAGAACGGTTGAATGGTAAAGTTAATATTTATATTCATATGTTAAAGCAATTTATCGAGGAATATACAGACTTTGTCACTCGCATGGAAAACTGTCTAGCATTAGAGCAATATGAGGAAATTAGTAGAGCTTTGCATACATTGAAAGGTGCATCGAGTTATTTGTCAGCACCAACATTATATGATCTTGCATTAGTCGGCGAACAGCTAACAAAAGAAAAGAAAATTGACAAAATTCGTCGAAATTTGGAGATGATAGACTATGAAATCATCCTTTTTGAGGAACAAGTGAGAAAAGTGTTAAATGAAGATAATAATATTTAACATTTTCCTCATAATATTCTAACAAATAGATTGAGGACGAGTGAAGGATGTTGTATTATTATAGTTACAATCTATTAACCTATTTACGTTTTATATTGTGCAACATATGGTGGGGTGACGTGAATGTATAAGGTTCTTATTATTGAGGATGACGTTATGATGAATAACATGTTGTCGATGTACTTAACCGAAGAGGGTTATGAAGTGCAGCAAGCATTCAATGGGACAACTGGTCTGCATACGACATTTCACTTTAGTCCACATATTATTTTATTAGATCTTATTTTGCCAGATATTGATGGTATTTCAATTTGTACGGAAATACGAACGACTTCTAATGTGCCTATAATGATTCTATCTATGAAAAGTGAGATATCTGAACGAGTTCAGGCGTTAAAGGCTGGGGCAGATGATTATTTATGCAAGCCGTTCAGTATGCATGAATTAACTGCAAGAGTGGAAGCGCTCATTCGTCGCTCGATTCAAACAACGGATACTTTAGCTAGCAATATGGAAGTGGCTGTCGAAGAGTATGCAGATGCGATCCGTCTAGATCATGAACGTCGACTATTAATTGTACGTGAACAGCCAGTAGAAACAACGTTTTCAGAATATGAAATTATGAGATTGTTCTTGTCGGCACCTAGAAAGGTTTTTAGTAGGGAAGAATTAATAAGTACATTAAGAGGCTTTGATTCATTTGTAACGGATCGATCCATAGATGTGCATATTGTTAATTTACGCAAGAAGATAGAACAAAATCCAAGAGAACCACAGCTTATCAAAACAGTATGGGGATTTGGCTACAAGTATTCCCCGAGTATATAATGAAAATAGCGCTAGAAGTTTATTTACTCTTCTTAGCGCTATTTTCTATTGAAACTATGAAACCTCCAAGTAAAGCTTCGTACCGTCATTATATTGCAGAATAGCTACATTACGTACCATTTCCACTGATTTAATAGATTTCCACTTTTTGCGGAATGCAAAATCAAATTCAAGTTCATTTAGTTTATTGTTAAGTCTTTGATAGTTATGTGATTTCTCAGCTGCACAGAAGACAGGCACGGATTGACTTTTATAAGTAATTATTTTAACCATTTACGATGGCCTCCTAAATCTTTATATCTTTATTATATGTAAATAGATTTAAGAGGACATGAATATAGAGTTTAAATAATGTTTATTATTCTAATACTAATCTAACAAATGAATATAGTAATTTATGAAAGCTAAGATAGCGAGATGAAGTGGGTAGAAGCTTCTCCATAACCAGCTTGGGGTTCGCCATTGACTAATCAATTGAATTATATTCGGTTTGAACGCTATAACATATGTGATGATCATACTAAAGAATTGTACGAGCCACGAATTGTACACCATAAATATGATCTCAGCGATAAAATGAATGGTTATCATTGCTGTTGATGACAAGTAACGATAAATCAGCATAAGAACTAAAGCATATGCGCCATAATCAAACGGGATCCATTCTAGCAATACAACGCCAGCAATTGTAGCTAGTACTCTAATAGTTAGCGGCAGCTTCTTCATATCTAACATTTTTAACGTAAGAAGACATATTAATAATGTGGCAA
>DXHF01000252.1 GCA_019113605.1 Candidatus Paenibacillus intestinavium | reverse complement strand
TCCTGTAATTAGCTCTACGATGCGAATATGCGTATCCTTCATGTTGACATCAGAATGAAAATTCATAAGCGCTAATCCAGATCCGAAAAATAGTAATAACCAACATACGACTAGTAATAAGTAGCGTGGTTTTTTCTCATCACTTGAAATCATCACTAATACTTGAGGATCACCATAGACATCAATGGCCATAGTAGGCCATTGTTGTTTTACCTTTTCTATAATTTGCAGAAGATCAATAACAACTCGATTGCCTTCCTTAAGGCTGTGCTTATAAAGAATTAGCTCGGCAAGCTGACCCTCTATATCTTTGTCATTAACAAGAATATGCGCTGCATCAGAGAGCTTTACACACTCTTGCTGGCGAATACTAATTCTCCGTTTTAAGCGCAAATAAAGCGTATTATTATCCCCAGCCATACTATTTACACCTCTTTTGACTGTACTAATAGTTAGATAATACATAGTATTTGCAATTGTGGTGTTCCTACTCTACAAAACAAAAAAAAGATCATAGTGAACATCACTTGTCCGTGTGAAGGACAAGCATATTCACAATGATCTTATTTATAATGTAAGCTAACACCGCTCTTCATCCCCACACCCAAGTCCTAGCGAAGAGCACTAATCCTCCCCCTTGCAAAAGCGGAGAGAACCAATCGCTAGTGGAGAAGCGATAGCGTTCGTTTTTGTCCTCGGATTTATACCGCTATTCCCATTACAATAAATCCGAGGACAACGGCGATCGGAACAGTGCTTGGTTCTCGGAGCGATCTCCGATTGGTTCTTATCGATCTTGCTCAAAATACCGAATACCTGCTTCATCATATCGATAGAACGGATCTTGACCATCCCAGCCCTCTCCCATTACGAATGGAATTAATTTCTCTCTTTCTTGCTGCGTAACGATACAAGAATAATAATTTCGCTGAAGACTATTAAGAATGAATGCTTGTGTTAATTCGTTATTAACAGTTAGCTTAATAAATTCGTTAATATAAAGATTTGTCGGAACCATATGTTCAAAAACAAGATTTTTCTTTCTTCCTTTTAGCTCAATAAGCTGCTTCGCCTCTTCACTTACATAATCACCCATTTTGTAAGGCGTATGTGGAAGCTTTTGCTCCTTATAGTAGCTCTCCATTAAAAAATAGAGAACCGAGCTGATTTCTTGCGTACTCATTTGATGCTTTTCGTAATCATAATTCCCCGAATGGAGATTACGCTTCAATTTATCGAATAAGCGCTCAGCAAGGTAATCGATTAACTTATTTCGAAAATCAGTACTAGGTAGGCTAATAGGAATAATAATATCTTCGATTGGTGCTATGTCATCTTCCAATTCAACAAAAGTTTCTTCCGTTGCTAACAGGATGTTTCGATAAAGACCAATTTTCACTCTTTGCCAATGATCGGAACGACTCAATGCATAACTGATTGCTTTACCTACTGCTAACGAATTGTTCTCGTCGTATCGTTTATTATAAAAAAGTGACATTCGGAAAAGCTCCTGCAATGTATGTGGTTCAATCTCAACAGTTTCCAATACGTTTTCAGCATACAGATTAACAAATTGGAGTGTCGCTTCATTAAGGGATAAGTTTGCTGTCATTTCTTTCGTCATCGGGAGACCCTCCAAAAATAATCGTTCTTTCTATAGTAATAGAGAGGACGTCGATTAAGCAACCTTCTTTAGCACTAATGACGACTCTCGGAATTAATCTCCTTCACATCAATAATGGGTTCGAATCAACTCGTGTGCTTTGCGCCATACATGTCGTACATAGATAAAGGGCTCGGAATGAAATCATTCCGAGCCCTCTATATTGATCAATACAGCTAACTATTCTTATAAAGCAATCTGATCTTTAATAAGCTGCAATATTTTTTTCTCAAGCCGTGACACTTGAACTTGCGAAATACCTAGTCGATTGGCAACTTCCGATTGTGTTTTATCACGATAATAACGTAAATATACTATCATTCGTTCACGCTCGCTTAGCCCACCAATCGCTTCTGTTAACGCTAATTTATCGAACCATTTATCTTGCGAGTCATCCGCAATTTGATCCATTAACGTAATCGGATCACCATCATTTTCAAAAACTGTTTCGTGAATGGATGTTGGTGGCTTATTAGCCTCCTGAGCAAAGATAACGTCCTCAGGTGTAATCCCTAATCGTTCTGCAACTTCTGAAATAGTCGGTAATCTTCCCATCGTTTTGGAAAGTTCATCTTTCATTTTACGGACCTTATTGGCAGTTTCTTTCAAGGATCGGCTAACCTTGAGTGTTCCATCATCACGTAAGAAACGTTGAATCTCACCAATAATCATGGGAACTGCATATGTAGAAAACTTTACATCATAAGATAAATCAAATTTATCTACTGACTTAAGCAATCCAATGCATCCGATTTGAAAAAGATCCTCTGGCTCATATCCTCGATTCATAAAGCGTTGTACGACTGACCAGACAAGCCTAATATTTGAGTTAACAAGACGATCTCGCGCATCCATATCACCTGATTGGCTCAGGGCGATTAATCGCTTCACCTCAGAATCTTCCAAATACGGTTGGCCCGTTTGCTTAAAATCAACTTTCATGAGGTTCAACCCCTATGCTCTAGTAATAGAGCGCTTTTTTTGATTCAATGCGCTTTGCCATCATAATACGAGTTCCACCGCCGACAGTGCTTGAAGCTTCAAAATGATCCACAAAATTTTCCATAATCGTAAAACCCATTCCAGCACGTTCTCCATCAGGTAAAGTTGTGAATAATGGCTGACGTGCAAGCTCCATATCTTCAATTCCTTTACCATTATCACTAATTTCAATAACAATACGATCATCTTCGATACTTGCATTAATCTCTACTTCTTTGGTTGGATCATTATCATAACCATGAATAATGCAATTGGTTACAGCTTCAGATACAACAGTTTTCAAATCATTTATTTCTTCTAATGTCGGATCAAGTTGACTGGCAAATGACGCAATCGCAATACGCGAAAGCGATTCATTCTCAGACCTAGCATTAAATACTAGTCTCATTTTGTTTCCCGCGTTCATGAAACCACCTCCAAGCTAGAAAGTGCGTGAACCTCATCGTCATATACATCAATAATTTTGAATAAACCAGATAGCTCTAAAAGCTTGTATACTGGAGAATCAATATGACAAAGAATTAACTTCCCGCCCTTATTCTTCAACTGCTTGTAACGACCCAGCAGCACACCAATACCTGAACTGTCCATGAAAGTTAAAGTTTGCAAATTCATCACCATATGATGTGAATTTTCCTTCAACAGTACTTCATCCAGTCTTAGTCGAACATCCTCCGCTGTGTGATGGTCTAGTTCTCCTGTTAGGCGTACAATAACAACATTTCGATTGTGTACCACTTCTGTGCGCAATGACATCCATCGCTCAGCTCCTCATCGTTATATTTGTGTCAAATAAAACTAGCTGCTTTTTGGCGAATAGAGAATCATTCCACATTTGCTTTGTTAATTCCTGCACCACGACAAAACTAGAAGAAAACAGTCAATTACCGACAAGCGGACTTTGATAACGATGCGTTGCTACGTAGCATATTCGACATCGAATATGAAGCGAACTTGGAAAGTACGGTTCGCGTGTACGTAATCATGTACACTTGCGCTTCCGTCTTTCTCAAGTAGCGCTCCATCTTCTCGGTTCTGAAAGTCCGCTTTTTGATCTTTCGTTGAAGTATGTAATTCAACAATCTTATTTAAATAGGCTTTGAGTTGAACGTTTTAATAATCTGAACCAATTTACTTTTTCAACCGTTTGCGGTGCTAATAGCTCAAATTCTTTCATTGCCTGCTCGCCTTGATAGATCGTCAACTTTCCAATTGGCTGACCTGCAACAATCGGTGCTTTAACTGATTTGTCCATATCTACTTCATAGTAAATTTTCGTTGTATCACTACCGCGTTTAATAAGAATTGAGAATTGTTGCTC
>DXHF01000251.1 GCA_019113605.1 Candidatus Paenibacillus intestinavium | reverse complement strand
TAAGGTGGGTAAGGTTGTACCGGTGAATACTTCCATACGCCTACTCCTCCATTTTCTACAGGCATAAAGTAGTAATCAAAATCTCCAGTTTCTCCCCAAATCAGTTCAACATGAAGATTGAACATTTTAATTAATGCTTCAGGATTTGAGAATCCTTTTTTCACTACCCAGAACTCAGAAGCGCCGAACTTTTGAGGTGACAGAACGGGTTCCCCATCGACTGAAACTAAAGAATAGCCTTCCCAATTTGCTTCTGGATCGTTTTGATAGTTGCTAATAAGAGGATACATAGGGTTCCATTGTGCACCATACTCCATGCCGACCTTACCCGAAGCAATAGTTTCCGCTACTTTCCCTCCATCCTTTACTCCAAATTCCTTATCAATTTGACCGTCCTTATACAACTTAGCTAATACTTGCAACGATTCCTTTACTTCTGGTAGTGTACTACCCCATACTAGCTTGCCTGAACCATCGTCTATCCACATATTAGGGTAAGCATGGTATCCGGAGAAGAACCCTTCTAACCCCATGGCACCGCCGTAAAGTTCTTTTGTAATAGCAAGACCATAAGTATCATCTATATTGTTTCCATCTGGATCTTGAGTTGTGAATGCTTCACTAATTGCAATGACATCAGCCATCGTTTCTGGTGCAGGTATTCCTAACTTTTCCAACCAATCTGTACGAATCCAAAGGTATACACCATCACCATAGACTTCTGGAGTACCTATACCCATCAATTTACTATCAATTTTTGATGAATTAAGAACTGCAGGACCTTGAACCTCGTAATACTCCTTTAATAGATCTGATGCATACGCATCCCAATACGGTGTCATATCCTCTATCATGTCAGCTTCTGCCATTTGCTTCATTTGAGCACCAGTTACACGAAGCATGTCAGGTATTGCTCCTGAAGTTAATGTTACGTTAATTTTTTGGGTATAGGCATCTCCAACATTAACCGTCCAGTCGTATTTCACATCAATGCCCAATTTTTCCGAGTACGCTTTCAACCAACGATTGTCTTCGACTGTTTCTCCGGGAGTTTTAGGAATGATATTATCTTGCATATCATTATCCACATCACGAGCAAATCTAATTGTAAGCGCTTTATCATATTTGCCAAGTGGATCATTGTCTCCCGAAATTACTCCGGCAGACGTATTACCTGAATTGTTTCCCGCCGGACTGCTTGACGGTTGATTGCTTGGAGAATTAGAATTACATGCCGATAAGACTCCTGTTGTTAACATTAATGATGCTAAGATAATAACTGTCCTTGTATAAATCTTGCCTTTCATACTCAAAACCCCCTCTTATAATCTAAATATTGTATTACGGATCATTTTCAAATTACAATAGAATCTGATCTGAAACTTTCTTTACTGTAACTCCAATTATAACGATGCGCCATTCTCTAGTTATTACAATCTTTACATTTGTTTACTTCATTGATTTTGAATAACCTATCCATTTTCTACTGTCTTATCATTTATTTACAATCATTTAATTTCTCTTTTTTTCTGTTGCAAACGCTACCATGAAAGCGCTATATTGAAAAGTAAAAAGATTGTATAGGAGATGTTATTTATGATTTTTGTGTTTGTAAATGCAGGTCGAAAGTATTCCAAAATCAATAAAAACATTTATGGGCATTTTTCAGAGCATTTGGGACGCGGTATTTATAATAGTATTTTTGTTGGGGAAGACAGTCCCATCGCCAATGTACGAGGTATACGTACAGATATTGTAAAGGCATTGCAGCATATTAATGTTCCTGTATTACGCTGGCCAGGTGGATGCTTTGCCGAATATTATAACTGGAAAGACGGCGTTGGGCCTGATCGGCAGCGCATCGTTAATGCCGGTTGGGGCGGGGTTGTAGAAGATAACTCCTTCGGTACTCATGAGTTTCTGGATCTTTGTGAGCAAATTGGATGTTCTGCATATATTGCTGCAAACGTTGGTTCTGGTACACCTCGAGAAGTAAGTGAATGGATTGAATACATGACCTTCAGCGGTGAGTCGCCGATGGCGAACTGGAGACGTCAGAACGGCCGTGATAAGCCTTGGAAAGTTGAGTTTTTGGGGATTGGCAACGAAAACTGGGCTTGCGGCGGGAATATGCGTCCGGAGTACTATGCTGATATATATAAGCGCTTCGAAACATTTGTCCGCAATTATGATGATAATAAAATTTTCAGAGTTGCTTGTGGCGCCGATGGAAGCGATTATAAGTGGACGGAAACGTTGATGCGCCTTGCAGGAAAACATATGAACGGTCTATCGTTGCATTATTACACCATGCCTAAATATTATGATACAGAAGAATATCCGTGGGAGAACAAAGGACCTGCCGTAGGTTTTGACAAAGGAAACTATTACCGTACATTGCGTCGGACTCTCTATATTGATGAACTAATTCGCAGACATAAGCACGTAATGGATCAATACGATCCAAATCGCAATGTGTCGATTATTATGGACGAATGGGGAACTTGGCATGAAGCCGAGCCTGGGACTAATCCTTCTTTCCTTTATCAGCAAAATACGATGCGTGATGCAATTGTCGCTGCATTATCATTGAATATTTTCAATACTCACAGTGATCGGGTCCATATGGCCAACCTTGCACAAATGGTAAATGTACTTCAATCCGTAATACTGACAGAAGGGGAGAACATGGTACTTACTCCAACTTACCATGTATTCGATCTATTTAAGGGACATCATGACTCCACACTTATTGAAAGTTATGTACAGCAAGATTTGACTGGAACAGAGGAAGCTTCAGTACCAACACTACATATTAGCGCCTCAGAGAGAGCCGATGGTCAGATTCATGTAACTGTTGTGAACCTATCAGTAGATGAGCCGCAACAGGCACAATTCATGCTTGCTGGAAAGAAATTCTCTACTGCAGAAGTTCGTTATATCTCAGGTGATATGAATAACCATAACCAATTTGGTCAAGCACCTCAGGTGGATATTCAAACTATGTCGGATATCACGGTGAAGGACAATTGCTTGCTTATCAACCTTCCCGCTTGCTGTGTTGCGGAAATCATTCTAAATTAACTGTAATTATAGTCGCGAGAAAGCAGCAGTCAACTTCTGACTTGCTGCTTTTAACTACCAACTCATATCTGATTATTCTCTCGTAAACGGATCGACAATTGCCCAAAAAGCTGGCTTTGCATGTAGCTGCTTATCAAATAGAAAAGGTGCTTCCGTACGAGTAATTGGGAAGGTGCTTAGCCAAGTATGATCATCTGCCATTCCCCAAAATACAACTCCACCAATAATATCCTTATGTTCTTTGAACGCTTCAAACAATTCAGCGTAGCGGTCAGCCTGCTTTTGAACGATATGAGTTGGAATATCTTCACCAAAATCACTGCGATCATTCCATGCATATAAGCTCATATCTAGCTCAGTTACTAGATTATCAAGACCTAGCTCTGCAAATTTTTCCATAGACTCAATAATTGAGCCAACTGGAGGCCATTCGATACTGATATGAGTTTGATGACCAACGCCATCGATGGGTACATCTTTATCCAGCATTTCTTTGACTAGTTCGTATAAACGGTCCCGTTTAACTATATCATCTGTACCATAGTCGTTAATGTATAGCTTAATATCAGGACCTCCCGCTTCACGAGCTACGCGAAATGCAGTTTCGATAAATTCCGTTCCTGTAATTTGGTACCACTCACTAGCGCGCATGCCATCTGGATCACCAGGCTCGATAACTTCATTCACAACATCCCATGATTTGATATCATCACTGTAGCGACTAACAATTGTCCGTACATGAGTGCCTAGACGTTCAAGTAGTAGCTCCTTATTCGCCTCTCGCTTACCATCATCTGTCTCATCCACCATTAGGTTTCCTTCTACATCTTTAAAGAACCAATCGCCTACTTGAGTATGCCATACTAATGTATGGAAACGAACTTCCATATTATTCGCTTTGGCAAATTCAACAAGTTGATCTGCTTGCGTCCAATTAAAGTTACCTTCTGTAGGTTGAAGTGATACTGGCTTCATCGCATTTTCAGCTACAAGCCAATTGACATGCTTTTTAAGTAAATCTGCCTTTAGTCCCGCTGTTTGAAAAGGCTCGATCGCTGCCCCAATTGGGAAATATTCCGAATATACTTCGTGTAGTGAAGGTATATCTTTTTCTACGGAAGGCTCTACTACTTCCTTATCGTTGACTTTATCAGTCGGGCTAGGTTCTGGCTCAATCGTTGACTCGATTATGGCATTAATAGCTTCGCCTTCAACGTCTCCAGTCTTTTGCTGAGTGTTATCGGCTACAGTAGCATTATTGTTGGCGTCTTTCGCTTGATCATTGCGTACGATACTATTAACAATCAATATTATCGCAATAATGACGACAATACTAACGACAGCTATTATTTTTTTATTGAATGTAAGCCTCACTATTTCAACCACCTTTATATGAAATTAGAAACGCCATGTGGGAACTAATTCAACATCTTAGTTCCACACATGGCAAACTGCTGCATTACTATTTATCCAACAATTCCTGTACGTTCAATACTTTCCACGAAATATCTTTGCACGAATAAGTAAATAATTATTAACGGTAAAATTGCTAGCAATATTCCTGTGTCCTGAATCATGCTCAAATAAAACGGATCTACAGTCGCCCCAACTCCACCTTGGAGAGTAGCGGACACATTATAAGGTAATGAAGCCAATTGCGTTGACATGACCTTTCCGCTCGTTAAATAGGTCGTCGTAAAGAAACTATCATTCCATTGCCATACGAATGAAAAGAGCGCAACCGTAACAATGGAAGGAATTGCGTTAGGTAGCATAATGCGAGTGAATGTTGAAGGGACACCTGCACCGTCCATATATGCGGCTTCCTCAACCTCTTTCGGTATTCCCCTAAAAAATTGCCTAAAGATGAAAATATATAATCCTGCTTTAAGAGAATTTGCCGTAATAGACGTTAGAATAAATGGCCAATAAGTATTTAATAGATTGATAGATTTCCCTCCGGTAATCAAAGGGATGAGCCCCAATAGTGTAAAGTCATTCATATTAAGATAAAGAGGAATCAAAATCGTCGAAGGTGGCACTAAAATCGTAAGAATGACGCCACCAAAAAGTAAATTGCTACCTCTAAATTTAAGTCGGGCAAAAGCATAGCCTGCCAATGCGCAAGATGCCGCAACTAGAATGGTCGTTACCCCAGAAAGCGCAAATGTGTTAAATAGTGTTTTCCAATAATTCATAATAGACATTGCCAGTCTAAAATTTTCTAGCGTATAAGTCTCTGGAATCCATACTACAACAGGTGAATAGAGATCGGATTTATCTTTAAACGCTGTTGAAATCTTCTGAATGATCGGGAACAGAATAACGAATGCTAAACCTATAATTAGTGTCAGTCTCACGAACGACCAAATCCAACGCTTCCACTGTTCCAGTGACATTAATTTACCGACAATCTTCAACTCATTCATCCTCCTTCTAATCATAATAAAATACCCTTTTGGATACTATGTATGAACTGGTCAATAAAATAATTGCAATTGCTAGGAAATATATCCATGCCATCGCCGAGCTGAGACCAAAGTTGAATGATGTAAAGCCCGTTGTCCTGATTAAATCTGTCATTGCATTTACAGAGAATGAGTCAATAATTGTATAGATCATATTCACAAAAATTAGTGGACTCACCATAGGAAAAGTGATTTTCCAAAATGATTCATATCCCGTAGCACCCTCCATAGTAGATGCCTCATACAGCTGAGGTGGAATCGTCTGGATCGCTGCAAGGAATATTAGTATTTGCACCCCAGATTGGCTAACAATCTGATAAATACGGTCAACTGCCCCCGTTAAATATTGAACGATGACTTCACTTACTCCTGCCCTAAGCATAATTCTTTCTAGTTCAAAAGCGCCCATCGCACTAGCAAAACCAGCTCCGATATTCTCATCATTAACGGCTTGAATCAAGCTTGAACTTTCCAGACTAAGGATGATTCCTGAGGCCAAAATGACAGGCAAGAAAAAAATCGATCTTGCAAAAGCTCTTCCAAAAAACTTCTGATTCAGTAGTACCGCTACAAAAAGACTGAATATGACGATTAAAGGAACGTTAACGAGCATATTCACAATAGCTTCCACTAATGAACGGTTAAAACTCGTATTAACTGTCAGTGCATTAATAAAGTTATCAAAACCTATAAATTTGATGTTTAAGCCTTCCGAACTAGCTACCACAGAACTGAAGCTATACCGCAAGGAATCCACCAATGGAACGAGAAAGAAAAAGATGAAGCCGAGGATCCATGGAGTAGCAAATATTATCCCCCATAAAGCCTTTTGTTGTAGATAAGTCCTTTGTTTTATGCCGAGCTTCTTCAAGATTGTTCACCACCTGTAATATAGCTCTCGGCATCAATTGTTCTGCCGTCAATTGTCACTTGTGAATCATTATAATTCACAATGACGTACATGCTCTCGTAAACGGTTTTATAAACACCCTCGCTCAACTTTTCGTGAGCGATGATTCGCTCATTCTGAACATTCTGTAGAACCTCGTTCACGTTACTATAAATTTCTGATGCCTGATCTATCCATAACTCGTAATTGACTGCATACAGATTGTTATGATCGGTATCCTTCACCGTATGATTCGGCTCATAAATCCACTCAAAGTAGACCCCAGATCCATATTCCAGACATTTCAATATATATTGCTCCATACTCGTAAACGTAGAAAGGTTATACGGTGCTCCCGTATAATTAATAGTCCCTCGAACTACCATTTGATAAAAAGGAATTTCTTCATCTGTAATTTTGAATTTACTACTGGACATTGGAGCATTCGTTATGTCGGTCACAAAAGGAAGGGCATAGGAATTTCCACCATTAGCTATCATACTTAAATTCGCCTCACCGATCTGATTCAACGCATTAATTGATAATCCTTCCGATTCTGTCCGATCAATTTGCTTGTTTTTACGATAATCACTGTTCAATTGATCAGCCAAGTCCCGTAATGATATGCTTTGAATTGAAAGCTTTTGCAGATCGTTCAACATGCTATCGACATATTTAGTGACAAGTCGTGGCGAAATAACATAAGAAGGAGTACTCGATCTATCGCGACCATTTAGTCCCATATCATAAGTATATGTTTTAGATGGAACCCCTTTTATCGTTCTTGCTGCATCCTTAGATATACTAAACCCATCATCTGTGTATGCTGTCAGTAAGGCAACGTCAGGATAAAAAGATATCTCTTGTTCTTGGGCGAACGCTGCGAAATCACGGAAACCTTTGCTTCCGCCTACTACTTTATCAATCGAAATATTATTCGGAATACTGTGATTCAATCCATTATTGAACCAACCAGAGTACTGAAGCTTGATATGGTTAATATCACGCTGTTTCATCCCAGTAATAATATCCTTTGTTTGTTCGAATGTCGTAAGCGGTACTAGTGATTCATAAGGTATTCCTGCAAATTGCTTTTCTTTATTTATACTTCCGATCACTTGCAAGTAGAAAGGTAATTCCTCTGACTTGTTATCTGTTGCAAGCTGAGGAAGTCCGTTCGTTTCCAACAAATAATTTTGGTAGTATTGAGCCATCCCCTCATAGGACGCCTCTTCTCCGCCTAGAAAAGCATAGCGAATTGAAAAATCAGACTCCATCTTATTTTCTTGAAACCTTGGTAGTGAACGCTGTTTTCCATCCGCATTCAAGGTGACTTCACCATTATTAAGGACAGTGAAGATGGGATATACATAGTTGTAGCTATTTAATTTCCCACTAATATCAGCTTGAATAAATGCAGCCGCGGCACCATCCTCGATAATCCCTAGAAACGCACTATCTTTACGTATAATGCCGAACACAGGAAGCCTAACTGATTGTTCACTCACGGTCGACACATAAGATTCCAGCGTCATATCTGTTCCGTAAACTTGCTGCTGATATGCTGAATACTGGGTTTTTCCATTGTTGAAGTGAATAAGTGCTCCAGAACCATCCGGGACAAATAAAGAGCCTTCTTCTTCCACTCCTCCTGCTCCAAAATAGTTCATTATGGAAATTTGGCTAATAGGATAGTCCTCTGGATATTGAATGCTTGAGCTAGGGATTTTTGCAACGAGACTATTAGCGTCTAGCGTATATTCAATAGCAGCCTGAAAGACTCTTGGTTCAGAAATAGACTGATCCAACTGATTTTCTTCAATATCCTGCAAAAAATCTTCTTCCGTATAGCCTGCATCGTCGAATGCTTGAAGCGCACGTTTAAGTCGAATTCCTTGAAGTACTTTATCATTGGCTCTCACATATACTGATTTTTCTTCATCTTCGGTATATGCAGTTTGTAAAGCAGCTTTACCCGATTCGTCTAATTTACTTGCTAATTGTTCGAAGCGGCTTTTGCTGATAAGCAATGGCAAATCATTCAATGTTTTTTCATACTTACCAAATCGATAGATCACTTTGACACCATTGGAAATCGGTTCAAACCTAATCTGATTATAGGCTGCACTATCTGTTTTGGAGTTGATTGAATTGATCTGGCCAGACATATTGTAGTAATCGAGTTTCATTTGTGAAGATAACAATTGCTTGTTTATCCCCAAAGCAACTGTATCTGACTCGCTTTCAGGAGGATTGCTATACCAAATCTCACCACTATTTTTATCGATAATGGCAATTTCTCCAGTCTGCTCCATCACCAACATTTTTAAGTTATCATTCTCGGCAATCCCCTTCATTCCCTCAACTCTTGAATCCGTAAAGGTGGCCTTTAACGATTCTCCCTTTATGAATTCCTCAGTAAGCGCAGCGCTATCCAATTGAGGCTCATCCGTTGAATTTGAACAACCTGCAATGATGATTGCGCTTATAACAAGTACTATCATTAAAACAATTCTAGTCTGTATCATTTGTGCCCTCCTTTCTCAGTTCCTCAATGCCAATTCTTGATAAATAACGGAAATGAAAGAGATGATCTGTTGGATTAAACTAAAGAATAATAAACTGAGAAACGCCATAAATCCCATCGCGACAATAGTCAGTAGAATGGTTAGAATTGATTTGGACGGTGAAAATTGATGTATAGTCATGTTTCCAATGAACAGCATAAACACAAACCAGATTAATGCTAGACTGCTCGAAAAATAATAAAATACCGATTCTTCCATCGAGATGACGTTGCTAAGCCAAATCCAAGGAAAATTAATAAGTACCAATGGAATAAGCGCAAAGCATGTTGAAGTAAATATTTCAACAAACTTCCCTTCTCCGTCCAACAATGTGGTAAGTGACCAGTTTGCTATGCAAAAGAATAAAACTGGCACTAAGACATATATAATCTCCATAAAGCTATTCATTGATTTTGGATCTACAATATGAACGACAAAACCACTATATTGGCTGGACAAAATATTTGTTAAAGCAAGCATAAATAGAATAGCAATGGCAAAGATCAAGCTCTGCTTCTGATTGCGTTCGTATTTCAATTCCCAATAGCCATCAAAGGGATGTAAAATGAGATACAAAGGATATTTCACAAGATCTCTATTCAATGAAAATCCCCCTCTTTCTCCGTACTATCTTCCGGTATCTTGTTGCAATTGAAATTCCAACCACCAATATGAATATGCCCGTCATAATGATTGAGAAGTATTCCCGAAGCACTTCCTTACGATAGAGTAAATAGGCTTTGGAATAATTTTTCTGATCCATGCTCTTTTTAAAGTAAGACATTGCCTCTTTGTAATTTCCTTGACGAAGAAGCGCCTTACCGATTCCACCATAGGCAAACTCTAGATTGGAGTTCATATTTATCGTTTGTTGATAATAATCAAATGCCTTTTCTTCATCTCCTCGATAATAACTTCTAACGGCTTCATTGAGCATCCGACCGTATTCCGTTGTTTGGAAAACTGTGATCTCACCAAGCGCCTTATCTAGAACTAGAAAATCATTTCCCATTCTAGTAATTGCTGTTGGTGTCTTAAATTCTCCTAATTTATTTCCGAGACCACCGAATACATACAACAAATGTCCATCCCCATTGTATGTAAAGATTCTTCCTCTTTTTGCATCAAGCACGGAAAATATTTCGCTATCAGTCACATCGATATCTACTAATCGGGATGGGCCTTCATCTGAATAGTAGCGAATGTCGCCCTGTGGTGTGAAATATCCATTTCTACGCATTATATCGCTACCTTGAGCGTTAAGCATTTTAATGTTCTCACCCCACTGATCACCATTTGTAACATAAAGAAAATCCTCTTCATTTATGTCCAAATTTGTAAATTCTGTAGGCGTAAACATGATCATTTTACTTTGTTGCTCTTGCGTGGAAATTGTTTTCCAAAAATACTCAAGAGGATCTACATTTACTCGGTTTGCTCCCGTAAATGTATTAAATTCCCCTGCAGCGCTAAATTCCATCAGACCATCAAAAACCCCTATTGACATAACATATATCCGCTGAGCTTTATCGGCTACAACCCGAACTGGTTGGAAATCAAACGTTGAATTAAGCAATTCGGATTGTGGTGCTTCAATAACTTTGATAAGGTTATTGTCCTTATCAAGCTCTACTATACGTTTATTGCCAGTATCAGCAATTAACAATTTTTTATCTTGCGTTACATACAGTCCCTGAGGATTAAGTAATGTTTCGATCGTTCCTTCATTGTCAAATGAGTCAATAACATTGAACAATTTATAATTTTGATCTAAAATGACTACTCTATTATTTCCAGAATCCAGTATATAAACATAGTTATCAGATGTGACTTGAATATCGCTAGGTTCTTTCAATATCCCTATTCCAATATCCAACCCATTAACCGAACCGGTCGCCGTATAGGCGGCAGGCGAAGCAACCGTTCTTCCCCAATAAGAATAGTTGTAGGAATCTGCGTTGCCATTAGCCTGGACTGGACTTCCCCACACACTTATGCCAATAAGACAACAAAGTGCCATGAAGAGACCCTTTCTTATTTTGGGGTTTCTAGTCAACATCGTGCACAGCCCCCTTCTAATCCTTCATCCCGGAAGTAGCCATTGTCTCGATGACGCTACTCTGAGAAATAATAAATAGTGATATTGGAACAATCATCAAAAGTAGTGCGACTGCCGCCCCAACCCCGGCTCTGGCAATCCCTCCAGCAGTAATTTGTCCCAAGGCGAAATTAAGCGTTTTCAAGTTCTCACTATAGATAAAGCTACCCCCGTCACTTCCCCATAACATTGGAAATTGCAAAATCATTAGAGTTAACCATGCAGGCTTTACGTTGGGCATAACGATCGTCCAATAAATTCTATATTCATTAGCACCATCAATTTTGGCTGCTTCTAGCAAGGCATCAGGAATTTGCTCCATAAATTGCTTCATTAAGAACAACCCTAGCGGGAATGCTAATGCCGGTATAATAATGGATGCATGAGTATTGACCCATCCTAACCAAGACATGATCAAATAGTTCGGAGTAGCCGTTACATGCGGCGAAAACATTAGTGCCAGCACAACTATCGAGAAAAGTGTCTTTGAGCCAAGGAAGCGATATTTCGCAAGAGGATACGCTGCTGCGGATGCAAGCAGAATATGACCGACTGTACCGACAATCGTGATCAGCAAAGTATTAGCGATATATCGAGATAGCGGTACCCAAGAGTTCCCCATTAAAGAGATTAAATCTAAAAAGTTTTCTAATGTTGGATTTTTCACAAAGAACCGCGGTGGGAATATAAATAATTCATCGAGCGGTTTGAATGCATTGTTCACCGCGTAAACTAGAGGCAAAGCCATGAATGCCCCAAAAAAAGCAAGCAACACAAACAGCAAAAAGCTTACAGTAAAGGAACGATTAAGCTTTTTAGGCGTACGAAAGACCGCCATCATTTTCATGACCAACGTTACTCACCTATCTTTCTCAGCATTTTTTGTGTCAGCATATTAGTTCCAAGCATAATGCCGAAAAGAACTGTTGCAATGGCAGACGCATAGCCCATCTCAAAACGTATACTACCAAAGTCCATCAAATGCGTTACGATGGTATGAGCTGCATAGTTGACGCTCGGAAATCCTGCAAGCGCAATTGATATATCAGCAACTGCAAACGCTCCTGTAATCTGCATAACGGCCCCAAACATAAGCTGGGGTCTCATCGATGGTAATGTAATAAACCATAGTTCCTGCCAACGATTTCGAATTCCATCAACAGACCCTGCCTCAATTAAAGTTCTATCGATCGTCTGCAAACCCGCAATAAAGGCTAAGAAGCTCGTACCTAAACTAAGCCATAATTGAACGAGTATAACGATCGGTAAAATATATTTCTCATCAAGAAGCCATTGAATAGGTTCCAATGTAATCCCTGTTTTCATCAAAAATCCGTTCAAATAACCATAGCTATCGCCCGAAAATACGATTAGCCATATGAAAAACACATTGCCTGAAATCGACGGTGCATAAAAAACTAACGTCATAAATGCACGCACTTTAGGCGATAGCTCATTGATTATCCAAGCAAACAAAAAGCAGGCAATATAGCTAATAGGGCCAGTAACGACCGCGAACAGAAGCGTATTCTTCAAAGCAATCATAAATACGTCATCATTAAGAAACAGTCTTGAATAGTTTTGCCATCCTACAAATCGCGGAAATTCCAGCATATTAAAATAGAATAAACTTAATACCAATGAGAAAACGACCGGAATGACAGTGAACAAAAAGAAAATCGTCATATATGGACTAATTAGAATATAATAATGCTTGTTACGTTTCAACTCGCTGGCAATATGTGCCCACTTAGATATCTTCTGCGGACGAATGAATTCCTTTGCGACCTGAGCGGTTTTCTCTGTTTGCATCAGCTTCCACTCCTGACTAATACGGTAAGTTAAATTCTTTCCGTTTTATTTCAATTTCGTCGTTAATATACAAAATATAATCAGATAACGCTTCACGAGGATTCTCACTAGCGTTTACAACTTTTCTGAAAGCATTGTCTAAGTGTCTTCCAGTAAAGTATCCACCAGGAACTTGCGGGATACCTTTTACCCATTTCCACTGGCTTTCCAGATTGTTATAATCCTCTATTGGCCAAGGTAATTCTTCAAGAGCCTCAATGTTGGCAGTTGGATAGCGAGCGGCCTCGCCCATAAGCCCTTCCATTTCACGACCGTAAGCGACCTGAGTTTCCTTGTCCGTCCACCATTTCATAAATTTCCAAGCAATCTCTTTATTTTTCGAATTTTCGAGCATTAGGACTGCGGTTGTATGGCTGGCTACTTCATGATTGACCGTACCATCCGCAAGTTCCGTTCCTGGCACAAGGGTGAATTCCCATAACCCTTTGATCTCAGGAGCCATGACCGTCAGCATGTTATACGTTGTATAGTCTGCAATGCCTACCGGCATTTCACCTGTTCTGAATCGATTCGGGAAGTCTGCTATTAATGGAAACTTATAACTGGTATAAAATTGCGACCATTTTTTGAATGCTTCCATAGAAATCTCGGAATCTAACGAACTTTTCGTATCATTATCTCTGTAAAATTGACCACCGTTCTGATAAAGCAGCATAGAGAATGTCGCATTCGGAACCATACTCGCATTTGTAGCTTCAAGCGGCAAATAAAACTCCATGTTATGCTTCTGGAGCACTGAGATCATATTATAAATGTCTTGCCAAGTTTTCGGCGGTGTCAATCCCAATTCATCAAGAATGTCTTTGCGGTAGAACAGCATTGGAAAGGTTTGTTGCTCCGGCAAGGCAAATACGCCTCCGTTGTATTTATATGGTTCTATGCCGCTGTCACGGAATCTCGTTGCAACCTCATCAAAATCGTCAAATTTCGTCAAATCCGCCGCTGCGTCTCTCATTGCATAGTTAACCGGAATATCCTCGCCAAGCTGCATCGCAACATCAGGACCTTCACCAGCAAGGGTAGCTGGCAGTAAAATGTTTCCTGGTACAAGACGAAGCCTTACTGATATATCCGTCTCTGGTGTAAAGGAATCATCAATCAAGCTTTTCAATACTTGCGCCTGATCGCGTCCTGTCGTAATCCAGACAGTTATCGATTTATCATTTTCTCCCGTGTTACCTATGCTGTCATAATCTTCTGTATAAGAAGAAACATAAGCGCCTAGCTCATGTCCAACCACTTCAAATATTGTAGCGTCAGCTCTTGGTAATTTTTGTTCAGGCGAAGACACGATAAGATAATCAAGCGATAATGGCTGTTCACGGACGGTCAAAATCCACGTCCCTAGACCTCCGACATTAATCTTGTAGGACTTCAATTGCTTGGCAACCTTCTCAGGGAATTTGACCATTTCCTCCAATTGCTGAACCATAGTGTGAAGAACCGCAACCTTATCGCTTCGCTCTCCCGTTGCCTCTTCTAGATAGTCCGCTACACTTTGAATTATTTCAGCCTGTTCAGCGAAAACTTCTGTCATATCTGGAATACGCTTTTCCAATTGGTAATCTCGAAATGGATCTGGCGTATTTGAAGTAATCATTAGAACCTTTCGATACATCTCATTGAGTTCCAGTACACTCGACTCAATCGTTTGAAGCAATGGAGCGATATCTCCAAGTGAAACTGTCAT
>DXHF01000250.1 GCA_019113605.1 Candidatus Paenibacillus intestinavium | reverse complement strand
TTGCCATATGCCCCTTCCCATGAAAGCATAATTCGTCCTAGTTCATAGCTGTCACCTAGATCTACGCTAATCCATTGCGGATCACTAGCATCTGAAATCCAGCGTGTTCCTGGGTTATTATCAAATGCAGCACTTGCATCACCACTTGATGCAAAGGCATTAACACCTAGCGCCAAGTTTTTATCTGGCGAAATTCGTTCTATTGTCTGCGAGATAGTTGCTACTTTATAATGTAGTGCATCTACCGTAATGACATAATTAGCGGAAGTTGGGAATAGATACCCCTTAAGCGTAATACCACCTGGCTTGATCTCATAATCAACCCCTTGTGTAAGAGGCTGACTATTAACGGTAACCGACAATATACTATTCTGATAGCGTTCATCACCAGCAAAGCTAATCGTAACTGGCTGTTTCGCGAATGCATCTGTAGAATCAGCTTGCAGTGCAGGAGCCGTTAATTCCTCCTGCATATACGTTTCGTCATACGGATAGATCGCAAATTCATATAATGAATATCCGTATGGTGTACCACGCTCTATCCCCGTTAACCGAACATATCTCGCCTCACTTGGCACGACATAGATATCATCTACTCCACCATTACCATCAGATGTACTGAAAATAGTTGTCCAGTCCGTTCCATTTAATGAAGTTTCAATTAAATATCCTTTACCGTACGCTCCCTCCCAGTTCAGCTTAATATGATCGACCATATAGCTTTGCTTAAGATCTATCATAATATGCTGCGCATCTGTTTGCTCACTTTCCCAGCGCGTTGACATATTACCATCAAATGCCAGTTCTGCATTGCCACTCGAAGCTGAATATGTTCCTGTTAATGCTAGATTTTGCAAAGTATCATTCAAGCTCGGCACATTTTCCCTCGTCTCGGCTAGCATAACATCATCAAATACAAGCTGGTGTGCACCAACCGCTGCTGAAATTCTGCCTAATATAAAGTTAAGCTTACCATCATTTCTACTCATCGCATCCATTGTGAAATCAATTGTATATTGCGTTAATGTCTCATCAAGAGCAATCCTCTGCAGCAAATATTGTGGATACCCTCCATCGATTTCAACGGCAACTTCAATATCCCGCGCTAGCGTTGAGTTTGCTTTGAACGACAGTCGATATGATTTCCCTTGCTGCAATACGATAGGCTGCTGATTCAATTGTACACTCCAAAATTGACTGCCCTCATGTTGAACATCTACCTTTAACGCCTGATCACTAGCAGCTAACGATGCTTTTGCATAGCCTGCCCAATCCTCAGTACCAACCCACAACGTCCAGTTGTGCATGGTGTCAGCTGAAAATTGACCATTTTTCACAAGCTGTGGCGCTAATTCCAACCAATCAATATTTACATGCTGACCGTTAACAATGACTGGATATGTGCCTGCTTCTAGCTCCAATACAACTGTAGCGACCGCCCATTTCTCCGTGCCATATGTGTTCGGTATATCTTGCTCATAGATTGTATCACCTATTTGAACAGTTAATGCTCGATCACTCTGATACGCGGATAGCTTCATAGAAAGCATATACATCCCCGCTTCAGCAATTTGTAGCTCACTAGTTAATTGTCCACCTGATTCTCCTAGTGCAATATAGTGACCAGTTCCATCATTCTTCTCGATTTTTTCTGTGTCATCAGCAGACTCCATATTTTCTGCCTTCAATAGTAAGCTAATTGGCGGGAAATATTGCTTCAAACTTACGGAGTCGATACTTACACCATACTCATTGTCACCTAATAAAAATTGTAACGCACCATTCAAGGTTGATGCTCGCTCCACTTGGAATTGATACGTGTACGTATTCCATTCCTCGCCCAATGTTACAACGTTCGTCGCAATCGCTGCAGCCGTTGATTGCGGTAATAATTTATCGACAAAACGCAATACTATATCCCTCGTCTGTTCTGCCTTTGCGTCAAACCTCAGTTCATACCATTGCCCCGCAACTAGCGGTAAATTACGTTGCTCTAGCATAATTTCTTCTACTGACTGCCCAGCATCTTGTATTTGAATATTAATGCTTCTCTCATAAATTCGCGGGTTAACACTAGCTGTCGCCTCTATCGCTTCACTATGGTAGAAATTCCAATACGACATGAAGTTTGTTCCCAATTCAAATTTACCATTATAAATATAATTTCCGTCCGAAAGCGGATTACGTTCAACGACGATATCTTCATTCACTTCGACAAATCTAACATCATCGATCCATACATCACCCGTCGCTCCGCCCATATTCAATTCTAATCGAGCACCATGATGAGTGTTCGATAGCATTTTGAATGTAAATCGATGTGTTTGAGTCTCCGTCGTTAATGCAACCGTTCCCCTTCCGTAATCCGTCCATCCGCCTTCTCCACCTTGACTGAGCTTCACTTCCATATTGCGATTACTCGATGCTTTAGCCTTAAAGGTTAATGTATATGTCTTATCCATTTCTAAACTAAGTGGTCTTTGAATAAGCTGAACAGCATATGTCGCTGCGCCGCCATTCGTAGTATTAACCTTCATCCAGCCATTATCATAAGCTGCAGTAGCTGCTGCACTAAAACCTGTTCCGTTATTGAAGGTCCAATATGCGGAATTGTCCACGCCTGCTATGCCTGTTTCCTCAGCTGAGCTTATAGTGAAGTCACCATTGTAAATATAATTTCCATTAGCAAGCGGAGCTCGACCTACCTCAGTGGCCTCACTACGATCTCTTGGTCCTGGTCGCTTATATTCAACGGTCCGATAGTCTTCCTCATCAAGCTGGTATACCTTCACATAATCGACCTGCATTTGCTGTGGAAAATTACTTGAAGCATCCGGATTACCTGGCCATTCACCACCAACTGCCACATTGAGCTGCATGTAGAAATCACGATCAAATGGAGCCGGATAAGTGAACACATCAGGGTTGCTATTATCGATGGCAAACCAATCATTTTGCACAGCGTACAAAATACCATCTACATAGAAACGTATTTCGCCTGGCTCCCACTCTGTCGTAAAGGTGTGGAAACCATCAGCGAATGATTGACCGCCTGGCAATGTGTAGCTATTTCCTACGCTAGCATGCTCAACACCATAGTGTAATGTACCATGAACAACACCTGGCTCATGTCCAAGCGCCTCCATAATATCAATTTCACCCGAAGCTGGCCATGTACCATATACGTCCATATCCTCTGGCATCATCCAAATTGCCGGCCATAGTCCTTGACCAGTAGGCAGCTTCGCGCGTATCTCGAATTTGCCATATGTCCAGCTAGCCTTACCCCAGGATTCAAGCTTAGCCGAAGTATACGAATGCCCGTTATAATTTTCTTTGCGAGCTTCAATAATTAGCTTTCCATCGTCCACTCGAACATTATTGGCGTTTTTCGTATAATATTGCAGCTCCTGATTACCGTATCCGCCACCGCCTTGTACGAAGTTCCAATTATTTTCATCAATCTGAGTTCCGTCAAATTCATCCTGCCATACCATCGTCCACTGCTTCATCATCACTTGCGCAGCTTGTAACTCTACCAATACGAAGGATTGAATCTGTTGATCACTATCCACTTCATATAATGCGACATAACGATTAATGTCTGCATCGACACCAGATAGATTAGATCCAGATACGTATGGCTTCACAACTGTACTCCCCTTAGGTGCAATAGCACCTAGACTCGGTGTAGTGATTAGCGTATTAGACACCTTCGCAACCAAATGATTTCCTGCCCCAACCGCTGCTGTTAACTGCGTCGTGCCATGAGCATCACCTGGCACAATTTCTTGTACAGCTAGTAATGCTGCTGGATTCGTAACAGTAATCGGCTTAATCTCCTGCTCCGTCAATATTTTTTGGCTAAAGCGAGTCACCTGACCAGCCCCATCGACCTCATAGAGCGCAATATATTTATTCGTATTTGCATCGACACCAGTAATATCTGCGCCACTAGTATATGGTGCAATTGTTCCTTGGAGTGTAGGTACTGCACTTTCCTTACTTGGCACAGCTATAGCTTGACTGCCTGTAACAACAATGAAGGAATGTCCAACTGCTGCTGTCGCTTGAATAGCTGTTGCTCCTTCCTGCTGTCCTTTCATCAATGTGAATGGAATACTCCCTGCTTTAACACTTTCAACAATTTGTACATCATCAATCCACACCTGATGCGGACCAATGGCCACAGCCTGCCCAATGTTACCCAGCTGGAATACAAGTGAGCCAATGTCGCTAGCTGCCGACATCTCAAAATCAAAAGAATACAAGCTATCCTTCGTTGATAGTTGAATTTGCTGATCGTTCAATAATCTTGCATTCCAGCTATTTTCAATTCCTACACTAATTGCTCGTGCTGCAGATGATCTTGCCTTGAAGGATAGTGTATAGAATTTGCCATGCTCAAGTGCAATGCCCGGTTGCTTCGTTAATATACTCCATGACTGACCACCAACAGATGCGATATCTACACGAAGCTGTGCATTATCATTGCTTACTGACGCACCAGCTTCAGTCCAAAATTCCCAAGCGTTAAGATCATCCGTAAAACTGCCATTCTGAATAAGATTGTTAGCTTTTTCTGTACTAAGCGTCATTCCTGCGGGAATAACAGCAAACCAATTAAGATCAATAGAACTAGCAGTATTACGAACTGCCAATTCCAATAACTGTAGCCCTGCTTCAATCGTCATTGGTTCGGAATAGATGGTCTGCCATTGCCCGTTGCTATTAGCAATTTCGATATTATGTTCTCCTACAGAAATAATCACATCGGCGTCACTTCGAACACGCAAAGCAAGCTCATATTGTCCCGATTGTTCAAATTGCAACATATAGCTTAGCTTTGCCAATGCAGCTAGCTCCATATAGCGGCTAATTCCCTCGCTACCTACAATTGCTGCTTGATTATACGTATATTGCTCAGCCTGGATCACAACTGGATTTTGCACTGTGTACACCATTAGTTTTTCCAAGCGCACATTATCAAGTGTAACGGTGCCAGGTGCACCGCCAACCATAAATTGCAGCGTAAGCTCTCTACCCGCTTCAGCATCGAAAACAAAGTGCTGCTGTTGCTTACTCCAGCTACCATTTAATTGCAATAGTCCTGTTTCCAAATATACCTCGTCTCGCTTAGTATCAAGCACCTTCACTCCAATCGCATGATTTTGAGTAGATTTTGCATCAAATGACAAGACATAGTGCCCCGATTGCTGCAAATAAATATGCTCTTGCTGTAAAATAAGCTCATTTACTTGACTATTACTTTCAATCTTAAGCGTAGCTTCCTTCTGTGCAGCAGATTTCCCGACTGTAGCTTGCCCTTTTGCATTGCCTTGCTTCACCCATTTCCAGTAGCCAAACGAAGCTAATCCTTGATTGAATGCACCATTATAAATATAATTACCATCCGCAAGTGGTGCTCGATTACTCACTTCCTCTGCCTCAATTGCTACTAGCTTTACATTATCAAACCATACATTGCCTGTTGCACCACCAACATTAAATTCAATTCGCGCAGTTGGATGTGTATATGATTGCATCGTAAACTCATACTGCTGGGTATGCCAAGACTGATCTAGTGCAAAACCTGATACGGCATAATCTGCCCAACCACCTTCGCCACCACTGCTTAGCTTCACTTCGATATTGCGAGCTGTCGAAGCTTTAGCATCAAAGGTTAAGCGATAGCGCTGACCCATTTCAAGTGGAACAGGATGTTGAATAAGCTGAGTAGAATACGATGCACTACCACCATTTGTAATCGATAGCTTCATCGCATCTTGATCGTTAGCAATCGTTGCTACACCATTATCGCCAACTCGCAGACTCCAATAGCTACTATTCGGAACATCTTCTATCCCCACATGTTCCTTACTCGTTGTATTGAATTGTCCATTATATATATAATTACCGTCCGCAAGCGGCGATTTTCCTTGAGAAATACTGCTTTGGTCACGTTGGCCAGGTCTACTGCTTGCTGCTTCGCGATAATCATCAGGAGCAGAGCGCTCATATACCTTTACATAATCTACGAGCATCGCCTGTGGAAAACTCGAACTAGCATCAGGCGCACCAGGCCATGTCCCCCCTACCGCCACATTAAGCTGCATATAGAAATTACGATCAAAGGGAGCTGGATACGTATAATCAATCGGTTGTCCGCTACCTAGTGAATACCAATCATTTTGCACGGCAAATAATTTGCCATCCACATACCACCGCAATTCACCAGGCTCCCATTCCAACGTAAACGTATGGAAGTCATCCGCAAAGCTTTCTCCATTAGGCAATTGATAGCTATTACCTGTGCTTATATGCGGCGTACCATAATGAAGCGTGCCATGTACTGTATTCATATCATTTCCGACTAATTCCATAATGTCTATTTCCCCAGATGCAGGCCAAGTATCATATAGCTCCATATCCTCTGGCATCATCCAGATTGCGGGCCATAATCCTTGCCCCTCTGGCAATTTGGCACGAATCTCATACTTTCCATAAGTCCAGCTTGCCTTGCCTTCAGTCGTTAGCTTGGCAGAAGTATATGACATGCCATTATAAGCTTCCTCTTGCGCTTGAATAATTAAATTACCGTCTTCAATTCGAGCATTCTCTTCTCTTGCCGTATAAAATTGCAGCTCGCTATTACCAAAGCCATCACCCTTCTCTACAAAATTCCATTTGCTTGTATCTATAGCTGAGTCAGTAAATTCATCCTGCCATATTAAATTCCAGTTAGACGGTGAGATCATCTCCACCGTTAATTCAATTACTTGCTGATGCACAATATAATGCTCTGCATCCAACCAATAAACATGTATATATTTGTTAATCTCAGCATCGATACCTGATACATTGGTACCGCTTGCATATGGATTAATAACGGTGCCACCAGTCGGTGCACGATCACCAATATTATACTGTTCTAGCTGCTCATAAGAGACAACCAGTGCTAAATGCAAACCAGCCTTATTATTAGCAATAATCTGAGTTGTACCAGCTACTGTTCCTTGTATTGCATTAGCGCTCAATACAATTGGTTCTGGTGTTAGCGTTGGTTGTGGCGAAACAGATTGCCCACTGCTGCTATAAGGTGCTTCCATAACGTTCTTCCCTATACTTAATGGAGCATTATTGTAGCTAAGTCCTGTTGCTGCATTATTTACAGTTCCAAATTGTCCCATTCCGCCAAATAATGAACTACCAACAGCTTGCTCACCAATGTTCAAGTGACTTACAGCGCTTTGTTCACCTAGTGTTAAAACGAAAGGTTGGTTAAGCTCCAACATTTCTACCCGACCTTGAAGATTAATAGTAAACGGGGTCGTGGCAACAGGCCCTGTAAATAGAGATTCTAAATCGTTACTTGTCATTATCTGTTGAAAATTACCCGTCAACATGAGAGTGTTAGCATTGGATAAGTTGGGGGCAAGCCATGCCTGACCCAGACCACCCTTTCCAGCAGTGTTATCGAGCTGCACACTACCATTCACCCATACATCGCCAGTTACTGTAGAACCTTCAGCAATTAGCTTCACTTCGTACTGTCGATTCATAATGTATATATGTTGCAGTTGTGCATTGCGAAGGATAATCCCTCCCTCTCCGCCTTGAATAATGAGGCGGCCAGTAATCGTTACATTATCGAGCAGTATACTGTCGAGTGCAACACCTTCAGCTATATACAAATCCCCTTCGATAGTAACATTATGAAGCTCTACATTGCCTTCTTGAATAAGCATATTCCCCGTAAATTGCCGATCCTTTATAACCTTTTCTTTATAATTAATAATAGTTGGCACAATGCGACTTAACATCGTCACCAGCTCTGCTCTCGTTATTACTGCGGTCGAGCGGAAGGTACCATCGCCATAGCCTTGAATATAACCTTGTGAGGACCACTTTTGAACTGCTTCCCGTGCAAAGTCATGAATAAGAGTTTGATCAGTAAAGGCTAACTGATCGTTGTTAGTATCAATCAACATAAATACTCGATCTAATAGTACAACAGCCTCCTCACGTGTAATGCTCTGATTAGGTCTTGCTGTCCCATCTAAGTATCCTTGCATATAACCGACCTCTGACGCCAACGATATCGCATCGCTATACCAAGCATTAGCAGAGACATCGTTAAAAGTGTCAGCTCGCTGCCCTCCCACTCCCTTCTGTGCTATGAATGAGAATCCAAATATTCGATTAATAATCGTAACTAGCTCAGCTCTCGTCAATTGATCATCTGGTAATAAGTTGCCTTCTTGATCACCCTCCAATAACCCAAGCGTACGCCATTTCTCCAACGTCTCCGTTGCCCAGTGTGATGAAGCTCCTTCACTCATTTGGACATCTGCTCCAAATGCTACATTAGCTGGACTAAGTATCGGATAGAACATTGCCATGATGAGAGAACATATCGTTAAAATTATGCCTGATTTTCTCACTATTGTATCGCTCCTTAATTTAACTTGTTAAATCTTTATTTTGTAGTTTATTAATAGCCGTAAACTTCAAGCTCCCATAGGGAGTAACCGTATATTGTCGCGCGTGATTCCCCCTGGAATTTAAGATAACGCCCTGTAGTTGTAAGTGGAATATTTTCTATTCCGCCCTTTCCCGTCGTTGTAGCATACGCCTCATACCAGCTCAATCCATCATCTGACACAAATATACGATACGCCGTGCCATAAGCAGCCTCCCAGTTCAAGACGAGCTCTGTTATGTGAGCAGATTGACCTAGATCAATGATAACCCACTCATTATCATCACCCTGAGCGGATGCCCATCTCGTTCCGTTATTACCATCTACAAGGCTCTCTTTCTCAAAAGGAGCTTGAACAGATGATACAGTTACAACTGCTACATTAGATAATAAATTGTTAACTGGATGAATGACCTCATCGGAGTTCCAAATCTCTATTTCCCAAAGTGAATATCCATAAATCGTACCACGCTCAGTCATTAGCAAACGAATATATCGACCTGAAGAGCTAGTCAATAAGATCTCGTCTTTCCCTCCGTCACCTGTCGTTGTCGAATAGATATTGTGCCAGTCCGAACCATCCTCTGACACTTACAATTGATAGCTCTTAGCATAGGCAGTTTCCCAATCTAATACGACTCGCTCGAATGACTGCACTGTTCCTAGATCAATAATCAACGATTGTGGATCAGCACTAGCTTGCGAAGCCCAACGTGTCCCAGCATCACCATCTACTGCATTACTTGGATTGAATGGTATTTCAATCGATGAGGCAGTCACCACCTGACCAAGCGCGAGATTGATTGAAGATTCTGGTTGCTCTGGCTCAGAACCGCTGTTGTTATCAAGCTCAGGTGCTAGCATTACGGTTGGATCGACTTTAATCAGTGACTTCGGAGCCACTATTGTACTTCCTGTTACTCCCCCCTCATTGCGGAAGGTTACAGTAATACTCTCACTCGATGGATTCCAGATCAGTGCCCGATATTGAGTCCCTTTCTTGTATACCGTTGCACTATGTCCATCCGTTGCCCATATATCTTTGGTACGCTGACCAAGACTTGCCATACTATTAACGAACCAATAGGCATTAAACACCTCATTTTGCTGCATTGTAGTTGGATTCCATTTGGCAAGAACAGCCTCTGGTTGACTAATGGACTGGAATGGCCACACAATATGCTGCCAATCTCGTTCAATACCACCATTATCTTGTACGAATTTGTTATATACTCCATCTAGCTTCGACGTATCGAAGCCATAACTTGTTAGCCATTCAGCTGTTGGCAGCCAATGAATACCATAGATGTGCACAGGCTCTCCACTAAAGAATGTTCCGAAGAAGTAAGAAGAACCGTAAACCTGACCAACTGAGCCATGTTTCCAATCTGGATGCCAATTGTCGCCATCATAGTTGAACCAATATTGCTCTGTTGCTTTCAATTCTGTTGTGAAACCATAAATCGCAGCGTCTCGGAAGTCATCATCTCCACTTAATACTGACCATAAATATTGACCTACCCAACCAAAAAGAGATTCACCAGCAGCCTCTTGATTGTTGCCGTTCGAATTGTCTGCGTATCCACCTGCCCATGAATGTCCGGAATATGGATCAAAGCTTCTGAATCTCGGGAATAACGGATCTTCACTCGATGGGTTACCATAGTCACGAATTAATAGATCGACTATATCCTTATAATCCGTATAGAACTGATCATCGTACATAGCAAGCACTGCCGATGCAAATACATAGTAGCCGTACGTAAAGTGATGATCAGTAATTCCACTATTCGCTCCAAATTCACTAATTTTGTAATATAACGTTCCCCACTCATCCTCATAGTAGAAGAAGTTGTAAGGCTCTCCCTCGGTATACGTATACCAATCCTCAAGAATTGTTTTGATGCGACTTAGAAAAGTCTGTTTATAGTCTGTAGCTCCAATCTCATCAGCGATTAATACACCCATTGCAAGTGGATGTAGTTTTTTCCCTTGCCAATAAGCATCTGCGGCAAATAAGTTAGAGCTAGTATCCTGATCGAGTAGTGCTAAGTATTTCATTAGCTCTGTTCTCGAATATTCATCATTTACTGGCTCGGTAAATTGTGGCACTATGCCGTAGAACCGATCTGCCGTTACAAATGTATTGCCTTCACTAACTTTCAGTTCTCCTCGAATAGAAGGATACTTTAAACTGGTTATTGGTGTCGTTGTAGTTTTCCATTGATGTGGGTATTGTGCGAGTAAGGTTTGATCGGTAAATCCCGCTCTTTTTAGAGCAGTAGTCGCATTAAATTTCGTTTCTACAATTGAGGTGTCTTCGTCATAGCTGTATGTAACTTTTGTATCAACAACATGAGCATAACCATGCTCATAAAATGTTTGAAGATCTCCCTCGGTTGGCATTGCTGCTAGTGAAAAATATTGTTCCTCATTAGCTAGCTTAAGCTTTAACTTGCCACCCGCTTTCATGATCTTACTTCCTGCTGGTAGAAATAGTCCATAGTATCGTTTTACAGCCGAACTATTCGCTAGCTCTTCGTAGTTTGTTATTTCAATGCCGATTCGATCTGTTTCAACGGCATCACCATCGCGGAGTAATATCGTTTCCCCATTATGATTGTAAAGCTTCGTTATATTAGTGGAATAAATTTCAACTGCATTGGAGTCGCTAACTTTTCCATATAAATACGGAGAGCCCTTCACAAAAGTAATTTGCAACTTATCTGTAGCATCATCAGTTAGCACGGTATCAACAGCAAAA
>DXHF01000249.1 GCA_019113605.1 Candidatus Paenibacillus intestinavium | reverse complement strand
AGCCTGTGTGTGCTCGTGTACCAATAACGTACACTGTGCTACTCGTTTCCGCTGAAGTGCATCTTCTTGGTGCTGACGAGCGAATATTTTGAACTTTCATTGGAAGAGGTAATTCAAAATATCCGCCCGTGATCACGCGGTAATATATTGAGCCTATACTTATAATGCAACAAAGACCGCTCCGATCTCATAATGAGATAGAGCGGTCTTTGTGTGCGAACCGTACTTTCCAAGTTCGATTCATATTCGACGTCGAGTAAGCTGCGTTAGCCAAATCATCGTTATCAAAGTCCGTTTTTTGAACTACCTCTACTAGGCAAATGAGCTTGTGCTTACTTTGGGTGGCTGCAGCTTATACCCAACATTGCGGATCGTTGTAATATATTCGGGATTACGTGCGTTGCGTTCGATTTTGTCACGTAGGTGACTGATATGCACATCTACAATACGTGTATCTCCCAAGAAATGGTAGTCCCATACACCATGGAGTAATTGTTGACGGCTTAACACTTTTCCTTCATGCTTACAAAGGAATAGTAATAACTCGAATTCCTTTGGTGTCAGTTCAATGGGTTGTTCGTTCAAAAATACTTCACGTTGATCAGCCCAAATATTTAATGAACCAATCTGAAATTGCTGTTCTTTACTTAATCCTGGTATAGTGTCTAATCTACGGAAGATAGCTGTAATACGTGAGATTAACTCTTGTGGACTAAATGGTTTGGTCATATAGTCATCAGCACCATTATCTAGTCCATTAATTTTATCGGCGATATCGTGTAGTGCAGTGAGCATTATAATAGGAACAGCATTATTTTGATTGCGTAAAATGCGGCAAACTTCAATTCCGTTCATTTTCGGAAGCATTAGATCTAGTATAATTAAGTCAGGACGAAATGCTCTTAAAGATTGAAATACTGCTTCGCCATCAGCAACGCAGAGAACTTCAAAGCCAGCAAGCTTTAGGTTGAATTCAATCAATTTGGAAATTGAAGGCTCGTCATCAACAATTAAAATCTTTTTTTGCATAGTAACACTCCTTAAACTTTTATTGTTAGCTTTAGTATGAAGGAGAACAATAACCTCAGAATTAACGTTCTGTAAAGTTCATGTAAAATGTGGAGAGTTTGTTAACAGAATATGAATACAAAAGAGAACGGAGAATAATTATGGCATTTCACATCGTTTTAGTCGAACCAGAAATTCCGGCCAACACTGGTAATATTGCACGAACATGTGCTGCTACTGGTGCACATTTGCATCTTGTGCGTCCGCTTGGCTTTAGCACTGATGATAAACAATTAAAGCGCGCAGGTCTAGATTATTGGCACGCTGTAAATATTCAGTATTATGATTCATTCGCTGAGTTGCGAGAAAAATATGCTGCTGCTAATTTCTATTATGCGAGTACAAAAGCTCGGAAAATGTATTCTGATATCACTTACCAAGATGGAGATTTTATCGTTTTTGGTAAAGAAACGAAAGGATTGCCTGAAGAGCTAATTCATAGTAATATTGAGTATTGCATTAAAATGCCGATGACAGATGCAGTAAGATCATTGAATTTATCTAATTCAGCTGCATGTATTTTATACGAAGCATTAAGACAGAATGGCTTTCCTAATTTAATGTGAAAATAATTTAAATGTTTTTTTGCATAATTGCAGGAATTTGTAACACTGTGTCGAATTTGTTTAAAGCATGGTTTTCTCTCGAAATTACTTGCAAATTTATTCGACATAAGAGAGGTGAAAGAATGAAACCGGCAGGCGTGGTAAGAAAAGTGGATCAGCTAGGACGTATTGTCCTACCCAAATCACTTCGCAAGCGTTATCTGATGAATGAAGGTGACCCTGTTGAAATTTTTGTACAGGGAGATCATATTATCTTGGAAAGATATCGTCCTAAATGCGTATTCTGTGGTTCTATGGTCGAAGTCGTTGACTTCAAAGAAAGATATGTATGTGAAGCATGCATGACTGAAATGAATCTACTTAAAAATTAGTATATTCTATTCAATGTATTCAACAAAAAAGCAGCGATTTTCTCCTAAAGAGACGATCGCTGCTTTTTTGTGTTGAAGGCCTAGAGTCCACTTGTTTTATCTTCGTTATATGAACTAGTCATAATAGCTGCAAGAAATAAAACAAGAACAGTAATAACAATCCAGAAATTCATGGTATAAGCACCTCCGTTAACTAATACCTATTATAACCAACGTGTGCAAAAAAGAAAACTTCAAAAATTAAGAACATATTGAGCACATTTCGGATATGAGTATAGTAGTGAAGGAAGGTGCATAGTTTGAAAAGAAAAGAGCAACATAAAGTGAAGGACTCGGTACGAACGAATACTACAAAGAAAAATACAAGCTCTAGTAAAGGTAAAAAGAAAGCAGTTGTGAATCTAGAGGGAAAGAAATCTAGTAAAGGCTCAAACAGTACTAAGAAATTAATTAAAGCCCAGAACACAGCTTTAGAACAAAGTACAGATAAATTGGATAATGAGCATATTACATCTATTCCAATGCGAAATAAAATTGGCGATCAGGAACAATCGGAAAAAACTGAGCTTCAAAAATCGCATAGTGAACGAGATGACCTACGTAACATTGATAATAAATGGGCGAGATTTATCGAACACTGTGAAGCAAGTAAGTTTTTGAAAATCGGCAAAAGAAGCTCAAATGATAAAGAGCTAATTGCTATCCAATTACCTAAAGGACTTCCTAGTAAATTATTACTAAAAGCATTATTGCAGGAGCAACAGACCTTCGCCGTATTACGTGAGCAAGTAATCGAACTAGACCATGCAGATGATACATCTATTGATGTTCAGCTTGAGTCAATAAATACGGAGCATATTGCAACGTTGGTGAAGGAATTAGATGAATTAGTTGGGCAATTTACAGCAAGGAATTAGTCCAGCCATTGATCACTTCTTCATATTCTACTAATGCAGCATGTCCATCTTCTGTTAACGTATATTTGCCACGCTCAATTTTATTAAACCACCCATAGTAATTATGTCGCAATATAGTCGGTACATTGGCAACACCACAATGTGTGCTAAGGTTTTTGGGAGATGATATTTCTAGTTGTTGCAGTGAGAGGGCACAACGAAGTGCTTTCTCACGGTACGATGTGACCAGCTTTCGAGCATGGCTACCACCGACATTATAATCACCACTACGCTCTTTGAATTCTTGAAGCAGGCGCTTGCCTTTGCGCACACGCTGATATCGAATCGGCTCATCTTCTGGCAAACATAATAGTTCAACAGCAGCTGGTTTGGTCTTATAGAAGGTTACGGTTATAAGTCCAATATTGAGTCTACGACAAAGCTCTGTTAGATCCCCATATCGTTGATTCACCGCACCTGATTTTTTGCGATTGCGCTCTATGGCCAAATAAACTTGAGCACCTAGTCTTTGACGTTCAACACCTTGCAGAAGCAATGCGAGATTGAACGTTTTTTTCATTTCCACAATAATAGTTTCTTCTGTATCGGGATGAATGGCGACAAGATCGCAGTGATTCACTTCCGCTTTAACTTCAAATCCCTTATGAACAAAGTAGCGCTTAATGGGATCATACAATTCCTCTTCTTTTGCAATTGCCATATCAACTTACTCCTTAGTTCAACAATAATAGTTCTATAGTTCAACAATAATAGTTCTATTATAGCAATATAATAGAAGTTCAAAAAGTGGTCTTTCAGATGCGATGTCGAATATGCTAGATCAGCCAAGTATCGTTATCAAAGTCCATTTTTTGAACAACCTTAAAATGTTTTCGGTAAAATAATGGGCAATATCCTACTGTTACAAGCATACAATAGAACTATGTTACAGGTTCTGCTTGTTGATGTTAACGATCTCCCAGAGCGGAGAAGATAGATCACGTAGGTGTCTGATGTGATTGGGAGGAGGCAAAGGATGGATATTTTCAAACGTATATCAGAGTATCAGGCAGAGAGTGATCAATTAGCATGGTCAGGTACATTTAGAGAGTATGTAGAAATATTGAAAAATGATGTCTCTCCTGCGATGACTGCACATTCCAGAGTGTATGAAATGATTGAATCGCATGGGGTCGAAGTTAGAAATGGTCAGAAAAAGTATAAGTTTTTTGAAGAGGAAATATTTGGTCTCGATCGAGCTGTAGAAAAGTTGGTAGAAGAATACTTCCATTCTGCGGCACGACGATTAGATGTGAGGAAGCGTATTCTGTTATTAATGGGGCCCGTAAGTGGTGGTAAGTCAACATTAGTAACGATGTTAAAGCGAGGATTAGAGAACTTTTCGCGGTCGGAGAAAGGTATTGTCTACGCCATCGAAGGTTGCCCTATGCACGAAGAACCGTTACATCTTATTCCACAAGAATTAAGACATGAAGTAGAAGCAAGTCTAGGCGCCAGAATTGAAGGTAACCTATGTCCTAGCTGTCAGATGAGATTGAAGGAACAGTATCATGGTAATATTGAAGAAGTTCGAGTAGAGCGAGTATTTATTTCCGAAGATGATCGCATTGGTATCGGTACGTTCAGTCCATCTGATCCAAAGTCTCAAGATATTGCAGATTTGACGGGTAGTATCGATTTTTCAACAATTACAGAGTATGGATCGGAATCTGATCCAAGGGCCTATCGCTTTGATGGTGAGCTGAATAAGGCGAACCGTGGTATTATGGAATTTCAAGAAATGTTGAAATGCGATGAGAAGTTCCTCTGGAATTTACTTAGCTTGACGCAGGAAGGAAACTTCAAAGCGGGGAGATTTGCTTTAATTTCGGCTGATGAGCTTATCATTGCTCATACGAACGAAACAGAGTATAAATCTTTTATTAGTAACAAAAAGAACGAAGCACTACAATCCAGAATGATTGTTATGCCTATTCCATATAATTTAAATGTAACGGAAGAAGAGAAAATTTATAATAAGCTTATATCAGAGAGTGATATGAAGCATGTGCATATTGCACCACATGCTCTCCGTGCAGCTGCCATCTTCTCTATCCTTACACGTCTGAAGGAAACGAAGAAGCAAGGTATGGATCTTGTGAAGAAGATGCGTATGTATGATGGTCAAGAGGTCGAAGGCTTTAAGGATGCCGATCTTAAGGAAATGCAAAATGAGTATGCAGAAGAGGGTATGTCAGGCATCGATCCTCGTTATGTAATCAACCGTATTTCAAGTGCGTTAATTAAAGGTGATATGGAATGTATTAATGCGCTTGACGTATTGCGTGCATTGAAGGATGGGCTAGATCAGCATGCCTCGATTACGAAGGAAGAGCGAGAGCGCTATTTGAAGTTCATTTCAGTTGCTCGCAAAGAGTATGATGATCTTGCGAAGAAAGAAGTACAGAAGGCATTTG
>DXHF01000248.1 GCA_019113605.1 Candidatus Paenibacillus intestinavium | reverse complement strand
AAATATTTCAGATCAGTCCGTTCTGATTGACATCGTAAATAATCTTGGCCTTGATGGGGCAGCGATTGTAAATGAAGCTGAACAACCAATCGGACAGCAATTATTGAATGAAGATTTTGCTTTAGTTAGAAAATTAGGTGCCAGAGGTTTTCCAACGATTATTATGATGAATGAAGAAAATAAAGGTGTGAAAATTGTTGGCGGACGTCCGTTTGAATACTATGTTGACGGGTTGAAACAGGTGCTGGGCAAGGAAGACCTTCAGCCAAAACAGCAACCATCACTTTCTAGCTTGCTTGAAAAAGAAAAACTTCTATTTTCTAAAGAAATTGAAGTCATGTATGATGTTGAGCAATCAGACGTTCACTCTTTTATTGAAAGAGAACTTACACCAGATCGTTATCAAGCGAAGGAAATTCTAGGGGAATTCTATTTTACAACTACTAATGCAAACTAGAAGGACCGATAAAATAATTACAATAGAATCGACTTCCTTTTGGATAGTCGATTTTATTCTTATGCTATGAAAAGGGAGGCGTTTGCAGTGCTACAAAAACTTGAAGCAGGAAATCATGCAGAGCCGTTTAGAGGCCCATTCACAATTACACGTGTCCAGCCAGGTAATATTTTCGGGGAAAAATCTATGGACTCTGCATTTGGGCCGTTGGCTATTATTGATCATGCGGTTATGAAAAAGAACTTGACGATTAAAATGCACGAACACGTCAACGATGAAATATTAAGTTATATAAGCTCAGGTGTCACGCATCATAAGGACTCAGCTGGTTTTGAAGCGCCGATTGCACGTGGGAAATTAATGATGATGAATGCAGGGGAAAGCTTTTGGCATGAGGAAAAAGTAAAAGAAGATGAGGTAGAAATGCTTCAAATCTTCATCCGACCGAATGAAACAGATCTACCAGCAAAAATCCAATTCCATAATAAACCGACTGACAACCGCGATTGGTATCTCATGGTCGGGCCAGAAGGAAGCGAAGCACCTCTTTACGTTAGGCAAAACGTCTATATTTTAGACACACATCCTAAAGCGGGCGAAGAGTTGGAAGTACCAACCTATGTAGGTCTTACACCATTTCTATACGTGATGAACGGCGAAATTAAGATTCAAAATCTTACCGTTGGTAAACAAGAAGCGGTAACGGATTTAGTCGCCCCGCTTCCGCCTGTAGTCGCGAATGAAGACACGACAATTGTATTATTCTTTGTCGAAATGAATGCACAAATGTCTATGGTTGGGACAATTAGTGGGTTGAAGAACTAGTAACTGAGTAATAGGTAGATTATACCAATGAACACAACTTTGTAATTGCGAACCCTAATAGATATTTACTTACTTCTCGAATACTTAATGGAGCAAGTTGTTCTCTGTATTTTTCGATAAAAGCTCTAACCCATTGTGGGTTAGTTTTACTATAGTCGCGCAAGCTCCAGCCGATTGCTTTATTGATGAAAAATTCGGTTTGACCAAGGTTGTTCGTTATAATTAATGCTAGCAAGTCAGCGTTAGTCTTTTCTTTTCTCGCTTGTTGAAAGTATAATTTATGTAAATCTTTGCGCTTTGTTCTATTTCTAATAATAAATTTGTATAATCGATAGTTATTCACTCCTCAAATCATCTCTTATAGCTGGAATACTAACTAATATAACAAGCTAAATAGATAAAAGCTTGTCTTCCGTTTAGTTGAATTAAGCTATAATGAAATAGAAGCGAAGAGAATGAAAGAAGACACAATAGCATTGGGTGAAAATTAACAAAATGATGGAGGGAAATTAAAATGGTAGAACATATATATTGGTCATTATTACAGTGGAAGGACAATCAATATGTTGTGGCAGCAACTGAGCTAGGCATCTGTTACATAGGCTCACCTAATGGGAAGCTAGACGATCTAATTACATGGAGTAATTCTTATGCAAAGCAATCCGAGCTTATCGAAAATGATGAGCGATTAGCTCCATATATTGCGCAGCTACAATTATATTGGAAGGGTGAAATTAGACAAATTTCATTACCCTTCGACATGCGTGGAACAGATTTTCAACGACGAGTATGGAATGAACTACAACGTATTCCATATGGTGATACAGTTACTTATCAGCATATTGCCAATCAATTAGGGAAGCCTTCAGCTGCTAGAGCAGTCGGAACAGCGATAGGGAAAAATCCAGTACTTATTGCAGTTCCTTGTCATCGAGTCATTGGCTCAAATGGCCAATTAACAGGCTTTCGTGGTGGGTTACAGATGAAGCAGGAGCTATTAGAGTTGGAGAAAGCGTGCCGCTGAGGAAAATGCTGTGAAGTCTAAGTGCTGATGTAATTGAATTCAATGTCGACATTAAATTGGCGAAATAACAATGGATAGAGATTTCAGAATACATCTGAATCTCTATCCATCTTTTCGTTTATTTACATTTACAATTACATTATGACTCGATAAACATTATCGCCGAATTCAACGCTTGCTTCAACAAATGATTAACCTCATAAGTAGAAATACAATTGTTGGAAGAAAGCTAAAATGATACACTTAATTCACTGGTGCTGTTTTATTTTACTAGAAAAGTAGGATGACGATATGAAAAAAATATTATCTTTTATGGATTGGGGCATATTCGCTCTTCGGTCTTACCATTATATTTTGCTGGCGTCCCGGGTTATTATAGAAAGCGAGCTTTCGAGTCGAACGTTATTAAATGTCATCTGGCTGGTGGCAGCGCTTGTCGTCCCTATGATATTCTGGTTTCCTGGGCGGCGGATGAACAAGGTCTGGTTTTGCATACTAGAGCTATTGCTAGGCGGATCTTATTATGTGAATTCTGTCATCTATCCGGATCTGACTTCAAAAGCAGACTATTTACTGCCTAGTCTTACAATGGGATACTTATTGACTAAGCAGACGCTCTGGATCATTCCGGCAGT
>DXHF01000015.1 GCA_019113605.1 Candidatus Paenibacillus intestinavium | reverse complement strand
ATCCAATTAAAACAGGTATCAGAAATTTAGTCATTAATTTAACTGATGTTCACATGGGGATTGTTGACTACGAGTACATGAAGCCAGCACAAGATGAAATTATTGAGATTATTAATAAGGGTTACAAAACGATTTCTTTCAACATTATTGGGGATTTAGTTCATAACGACAGCATGGTCAATCCGTTTACAACAAAAGGAACACTAGTTGACGAGGTTGACATGGTTAAGGCTGTTGAGGATTTGAATCAGTACATTGAACCGATGGTGCATGAAGCCTTGAGGCATTCAAAAGAAGTTCGAGTATATTACGTTCCTGGCAATCACGATTTGAGCATCTCCTATATGTTCATGCAGTATCTACAAGCTATTTTAAAAGGAAATGAAATAGAATTTGATTGTAGTTTAGCTCACCGAAAAGCTTATATGCTAGACAATGTTCTTATAGGTATAGCTCACGGTGATTTAGCTAGGAAAAACTTACCTATGCTCTTAGCAACTGAGTTTCCGCACCTGTGGGGTATTGCCAAAACAAGAGAATACTTTGTAGGTCATTTTCATAGTGAGAAAAAGGAAGTTACAGTTCCTGTCCAAGACAAAGACGGCGTAACTGTTAGGCAGCTTTCTACGCTGAAGAAAAGTGACTACTACGAAGTAAAAAACGGCTATACAACCAGTAGAAAGAAATTGCAGATATTTGAATTTAATAGTGATGAATTGAAGGTTACTTACGATGTGTAGGTAGCCTTTTAATTTTGCACAAACTAGGGTAGCTCCCGAAGAGAGTCGTCTCACTCCTGTTTGTGCTTATTTTGCTTAGAGACAAATAACTAAAGGAGACAGTAGTTATGGAGGAAATTTGGAAAGACATTAAGGGATATGAAGGAATTTATAAAGTAAGCAGTTTAGGCAGGATAAAATACCTTGAAAGAACTAATTCGGGTGGAGTTTATGTACCGGAAGGGATAAAACGACCTCAAGACAACGGGAATGGATATAAGTATGTTCAATTAAAAAAAGAAGGTACAAGAAAGAATTTTTATATTCACAGAATTGTAGCGGAGTGTTTCTTGCCTAATCCTGAAAAACTAAAAGAAGTTAATCATAAAAATGAAAATAAATCAGATAACCGAGCAGAAAATTTAGAATGGTGCACACATTCGTACAATAACAGGTATGGCACAAAGGTCGAGCGAACAAAAAAACATCCGAACTATATAGCTCGTACACAAAGAGCAAAAACAAAAATTATTTGTATTTATCCAGATGGAAGATCAAAGAGATTCCCATCACAAGTTGAATGTGCAAGAGAGCTAGGAGTACCTGTTGCTGGAATTAATCAAGTTCTTAAGAAGAGGCAAAAAACACATTACGGATATCGTTTTGAATATGATAGCGAAAGGTTGAGGGTGACGTATGACATTTAAACCAAAAAACCGATTTGACAAATACTTAGACAAAACTATCAAAGACATCGTCAAAATTGAGCGTAAGATTTCAAAAGCTAAAAGTCAGGGTGAACGTCATGCTAATCTGTACCGTTTATTCGTATTGAAACCCAAGTGGGACAGTGATGTTTTTAGAGACTGTGTAGAATACCTATTCGCTCATTTTCGAGTCAAAGGGTATGAGATATATTTTTCGGATGAATCAACACCATCATTTGGATGGCTAACGATAAGGTGGAAGTGATATGCATTACTATTACATCCAACTATCAGTAGGAATACTAAGGCATAAGAACATCCGACAAGCGGAGTTGAAACCTAAGCACACGCTGCTTGAATGCTATGGGCAGTTTAGTGACGAGTATATCGATCGGCATAGGTTGATATATGTTGGACATGGTTGGAAGAGTGATCCGCATATTGTGGAGAGGTTAAGGAGGTATGGAATGTGAGTAAAGATAAAAGAATGATTTTGGGAAATGCGTTTACTGCTTTTGAACAATTAGATTTAAGTAGAGTTCAATCGATAAATCTGGAATTGGTTGAATATGATGACGTTACTAATAAATTAGCCCTTGAAGTCGTATACTCGCCAGAAGTGGAAAAGAAAGCAGATGGATTCTTATACAACGGAAAAAGGATTTCGGATTTAATGAGGGGTGCATCTGGTCTATGAAATTCTATGAAGCATTATTAACGGTTGATGTAGAACCTGAATACGCTGAAGCATACAAGAAGGCGATTGAGGGAGAGAACGATAGATACTTTACTGAAAACCCTATACTGGATAAAGAGGGCAAGTTGATTAGCAATGATATTAAACCTGTGTGGAGCGGGAACTATGTTAATGTGGAGATTATCCGTGTTGCAACATCGATAGAAAATTCAATAATTAATGGATAAAAATCTCAGTAGTATCCCGTACACAAACAAACGTTGAGGAGTTCATTAAACAGTATGAGCGAGAAGGCGCAACGCTAGTTAAAAAGAACTTTTAGAAAGAAGGTGAGGTTGCATGACAGAAAATGACAAATACAAACCTACACCAGCTGAGAAAAAACTATTAGAAGTCTTGTTGAACGCTGAGAATGTCGGTAAGTCTGTTCAAGAGTTGTGTAATCTCGCTGGTGTTAGTCGAAATAAGTACTATGACGCAATGAAGAAACAAGAGTTTGTCGATTTGGTAAACAGAACGACTATGGATCTAATCAAAGGAAAAGCCGCTAACGTTTTAAATGCGGCATATAATTTCGCACTAACTGAAAAAGGTCATCAGGACAGAAAAATGATTCTTACAATTGCTGGTATCTACGCTGAGAAACAAGAAACTAAGATTACTGGTGATATGAAAGTAAGCAATCCTTTTGCTAATCTGTCCGAAGAGGAATTGCGGAAGTTGGCGAGTCGGGATGGATAAAATCGCTCTAGGTGCCAAGATTGAGTTAGCCAAGAGATATTTTTTCGATTATTGCCATTTGATTATGCCTGCGTTCTATAAAGCCGATAGAGAGTACCTCATTTCTGTTTGCGGAGAGTTCCAGTCGTTTCTTGATGATAATGAACATGACGTGCTCGTGCTTAATATGCCTCCCAGACACGGAAAATCTTTGACGCTTGGCCGGTTTGTTGAATGGGTACTAGGGAATGATCACAGCAAAAAGATTATGACTGGTTCGTATAATGAGACTCTATCAACTGTATTTTCCAAGAATGTGAGAAACACGATCCAAGAGATAAAAGCCGATAAAGAGATGATAGTCTATTCCGATATATTTGATGCAAAAATCAAATACGGTGATGGCGCAATGAATCTTTGGAGTTTGGAAGATGGCTATAATAACTACCTGGCTACATCGCCCACTGGTACAGCTACTGGTTTTGGTGCAGATATCATCATCATTGATGACGTAATCAAGAATGCAGATGAAGCAAACAACGCTGCAGTTTTGGATAAACATTGGGAATGGTTTGTAAACACTATGTTATCCCGTCTTGAGAGTAACGGTAAGATTATTATCAACATGACTAGATGGCATAGCAATGATTTGGCAGGAAGAGCGTTGAAGGAACTACCTCTTAGCGGATATAAGGTTAAGCATATTAACTTTCAAGCATATGATGAAAAGAACGATCGGATGCTTTGTGAAGATGTCCTTTCCTATGAGGATTATCAACGTAAAGTCAAAACAATGGGTGCCGACATCGCCAGTGCCAACTACCAACAAGAGCCTATCGATATTAAAGGGAGGTTGTACGGCGAGTTCAAGACTTATAGCAATAGATCTAATTATAAGAAGATTTGGCATTATTGTGATACTGCCGATACTGGTAAAGATTATCTCTGCTCTATCGTGTGGGGAGAAACTACTGACGGCTTCCAAGACGTTTTAGATGTCATCTATACGCAACAGCCAATGGAATACACGGAGAGCGCAGTTGCGAATCAATTGATTAACTTCAAAGTGAATACATCACGTATCGAGCGCAACAACGGCGGTCGGTCTTTTGCTCGTTCCGTAAGAGAGAAAGTAAAAGGGAAGTGTGCAGCTGCTATATCTGATTTCTTTCAAAGCGCCAATAAAGAAGCGAGAATCTATTCCAACAGCCATTGGGTTGAACAATATGTACGAATGCCTAGCGACTGGAGAACAAGGTTTCCTGATTACTACAGGGCAATGACTACATACCAGCGAGAAGGAAAAAACAAACATGACGATGCTCCAGATGCTACAACAGGCATCGCCGAAACGATGAGCATGAACACAACAGAAAAAATAGATGTCATGAAGACGATCGACACATTCAAAAAACTAGGATTGTAGAGGTGATACAGTGGAACAGAATATTCAGCTTCTAGGGCAACAACGATTTGATGAGGAAGCGAACCTTGTTTATAAAGTGCCAGTTAGTCAGTTGCCGAAAATCGACATGTTAGATCAGCAGACAGGAGAGGTCAGCGAGTTTATCGACTTCAAGCATGAAGATATGTGGAAAATGATTGTTGGCTTTATCAAGCATCATCGTGAAAGACAAGTACCTAGATTAAAAGAGCTAAAGCGATATCTGAATGCAGACAATAACATTAAGCGGCGTCCAAACAAGCCAGACGGCAGAGCAGACAACCGCATAGCGAGCGATTTCGCTAACTTTATTGTGTCGTTCAAACAGGGTGTCTTGTTAGGTAATCCGATTAGTTATAACGGCGATAAGGTTATTGTTGAACGCATTAATCGGTTTGCTAGTGAATCTAACGAGGACTACCATAATCAGTTGATGAGCCGAGATGCATTTGGCTTAGGCCGTGCTTATGAATGGGTTGGACGTGACGAATACGGCAAAGAAACAATAGCTAAGTTTGATGCGGAACAAACATTTGTGATTTATGACAACACAAAAGACAGAAATTCGATTTGCGGCGTACATTACTTCGTTGAAACATTTTTGGATAAGTCATTCACTAGGATCGAGTTATACACAAACTGTGGATACAACTATTACTTCACAGCTAAAGATGATGATTTGGAAAATGCCGTACTGGATGAAGATGGAGAAGTTCAAAGCTATTTTGACACTGTTCAGATCAATGAATGGATCAACAACGAAGAGCGCACAAGTGATTTTGAGCATGTGATGGATTCCATTGATGCATACGACCTTTCACGCTCGGAAATGGCTAACTTCCAACAAGATTCGTCGGAAGCCTACTTGGTGATTAAAGGGAACCCTGATACAGCAGACGACCAAGAAGGCGACAACAGCAAGTTAGCAGTATTCCAAGCTATGATGCAAGCAAGAATGCTTGTATTAGGTGATAAGAAAATATACGAAAACAATGTTGCAGGTGCTGAACCTGATGCGTATTACCTTAAGAAAGAGTATGACGTTGCAGGAATGGAAGCTAATGACAGCCGGACAGTTGCTGATATTTTACGCTTCACATCTCTTATTGATTTTACTGACGAGAACATTGGGTCTAACCAATCAGGTATAGGATTCCGTTTCAAAGGTTGGGGTTCAGACAACGATCGTAAGAACAAGGAACGAATGGTTAAGAAAGCTATTATGCGCCGACTGCGGTTGCTTACACACTCTTGGAGCATCAAAGATGAATTGAATAAACCACAAGGCTTGATTGATACAGTCAAAGCCTTTTTTGTTTCTGATGAAAAGCAACAAGAGCAACTATATAACAAAGTAAACGAGATCCAAATTCAATTTACGCCAAACGTACCGCAATCTGACGAAGAAATCATGAGCGTTATCGCTGGAATGGTCGGCATCGTATCAGATCAAACATTGTGCGAAATGGCTGAACGATTGACTGGCGTGCCGTTTGAAGAAGAACTGAAGCGGTTGAAGAAACAAGCTGGTTCTGGTGTGTTTGATAGTGACAAAGAAACTGATACGGAGGTTGAAGAAGATGAACAAAAAGATGATGAAGCAAGTACTTGAAGCTATTGACGATATGAATACAGGCGACATTGCAGAAACGGCTGAGAAGCTTCAGGAATATCTAGATGGCATTTACGAGCTAACAGCAACTGCATTGAAAGTTTTAATGGATAAGTTGATTGAACAGGGATTCTCAGAAGAGCAAGCCTTTCAACTGACCTTAGCTATGTCTAATTCTTAGGAGGATGGCGAAGGTGAAGAGAAAATCCAAACGTGATTATGATTCAATTCTTGATTTCATCAAGTGGGCCGCTTTATGGTATTTCACAATCGTTATTGTTGCTGGTTTCATTTTGGTGGCAATTAAAATACTAACAATGTTTGTCTTATGGCTGAATATAATTCCTACGTATTGAGAGGTAATAATAATGAATCTAAAAGAACAGATGATGAACGAGTATCAGAAGAAAGATAGCGAAAAGATCAAAGATGCTATTGCTGAAGAAATGAAAAAAGGCCGCAACGAAGTTTTTTATGGCAAAGACGTAATCACAGATGATATCCGCAAAGACTTTCAAGATGGCGGCTTTACTGTTGAGGATTACGAAGACAAGCATTCGATTGATGCAAAAATTGAGTTAGTAAGAATTTCTTGGTAGGGAGGATAAGAAATGAAAGCACGTAAAAAACCAGTTACTGTCGAGGTTGTGCAACTTAAAATGCTATC
>DXHF01000247.1 GCA_019113605.1 Candidatus Paenibacillus intestinavium | reverse complement strand
TCATATTGACGGGATGGAGAAACAGATGCGAGATCTCGCTAATGTTGGCTTGCTAACTCACTTCGTTGGAATGTTAACCGATTCTCGCAGCTTCCTATCTTATACTAGGCATGAGTATTTCCGCAGAATATTGTGTAATATGCTTGGCCAATGGGTAGAAGAGGGATTAATTCCAGATAATACTGAGTTCAACAATAAAATCGTAACGGCTATATGTTATGACAACGCTTATCAATATTTTTTGAACAGATCGTAATTGAATGGTGCAGTGATTGACAAATGTATTAATAATAGCAATAAGGATATGCTTTCGAGGTGCTTTTTGTTGCAAAAAATAACTCAAGAAGCTAACAAAAAGTTTAAGGAGAGTGCTAACATGTCAAAGCAACAAATTGGAGTTATTGGTTTGGCTGTAATGGGGAAAAACTTAGCGTTAAATATTGAGAGTAGAGGGTACACCGTTGCCGTATTCAACCGATCTTACGGTAAAACAGAGCAATTTCTCCAGGAAGAAGCGAAAGGGAAAGCATTCGTTGGCGCCAAAACGATAGAACAATTCGTAGCGTCCTTGGAAACACCACGCAAAATTTTATTAATGGTGCAAGCAGGAAAAGCAACGGATGCAACGATTGATGCCTTGAAGCCATTACTTGATCAAGGAGATATTATTATCGATGGTGGTAATACTTATTTCCAGGATACGATTAGACGTAACTCAGAATTACAAGAGCTAGGCTTCAATTTCATCGGTACAGGTGTTTCTGGTGGTGAGGAAGGTGCATTGAAAGGCCCTTCTATTATGCCAGGTGGAAAAGAGGAAGCATATGAACTCGTACGTCCAATATTAGAAGCCATTTCCGCAAAAGTAGGTTCTGATGCTTGTTGTACGTATATTGGACCAAACGGCGCTGGCCACTACGTGAAGATGGTGCATAACGGAATTGAATATGGCGATATGCAACTAATTTCAGAAGCCTATTATATTTTGAAAAACGTGTTGAACTTGAATGCTGATGAGCTAGCGGATGTATTCCATGACTGGAATAAAGGTGAATTAGATAGTTATCTTATTGAAATTACAGCTGATATCTTCCGCAAAAAGGACGATGAAACAGGTCAACCGTTAGTAGATGTTATTCTTGATAAAGCAGGGCAAAAGGGAACAGGGAAATGGACAAGTCAAAATGCACTTGATCTTGGGGTACCACTTCCGATTATTACGGAGTCGGTATTTGCCCGCTACATCTCCGCACTTAAAGATGAGCGTATTATAGCTAGTCAAAAACTTACTGGCCCAGAAGTTACTCTATTCGACGGAGAGCGCGATGCTTTGATTGAACAAGTTCGTAAAGCACTGTTCTTGAGTAAAATTTGTTCGTATGCACAAGGTTTTGCACAAATGCGTACTGCTTCTGAGGAATATGACTGGAATCTTCGTTACGGGGATATTGCCATGATCTTCCGTGGTGGATGTATTATTCGTGCACAATTCCTGCAACAAATTAAAGATGCATATGATGCCGAGCCAGCACTAGCAAACTTGCTACTTGATCCGTATTTCAATGATATTGCTGCAAATTATCAAGCAGCATTACGTGATGTCGTATCTATTGCAATCCAAAGAGGTATTCCTGTTCCTGGATTTGCAAGTGCAATTAACTACTATGATAGTTATCGTGCAGAGACATTGCCAGCAAACTTAATTCAAGCACAACGAGATTACTTTGGCGCACATACGTATGAACGCAAAGATAAAGAAGGTACCTTCCATACGCAATGGATGAAATAAAATGAAGTAGAGTTTAGATAGTATTACCTTGAGCCAGTTCAAAGTTTTAATACTTTTGAACTGGCTCAACTTATTTAAATGAAGGTTCAAAATCATTGGCTGTCAGCATCAAGAAGATTCCCAACAGCAAAAACGAGTAGCGCTAGTAGTTGATATTGGTACTCGAGCACACATAGGCTTTTGATGGGGGATATATTCGAAGCCGATGAAGCTCCAGCGCTTTACCTCGTGATCACAGTCAGTGATTTTGAACTACCTCTCTTGTTGACGATATTGATGGGGAGTAACATCATAATGCCTCTTAAACACCTTAATAAAGTAATTCACATCATTATAGCCAACCATATATGAGATATCGGTGATTGAGAGGTTTTCATTGTTCATCAGCTGTAGAGCTTCCTTCAGTCGTATATGGTGAATATAATCTGGGAAGGTTAAACCTGTTTCCTTCTTAAATGATCTGGATAACTCATACTTGTTAATACCTATTTCATGTGCAACTTTTGCAAGTGTTATATCTTCGGCAAGATGCCATCTGATAAACTCTAAAGCTTTACGGATGTATGGTGAGTAGGGGAGCAGAGATAACTGTTGTACTAATTTACAATATTCCAAGCACATTTTATTTTGAAGTGATTCCAGCTGGGTAATACTAGTAGTTTTTTCGATTTGAATTGCAAATTTTTCGGAAATACTATCAATATATACGGGATGCACTCCACCATTTTCAACTGCTTTACGAAGTAATGTATTTCGCACAAAGGATAGATTTTTTCTAGAGCGTAATGGATCATGCGGAAAACGATCGGGCAAGGGGTATTTAGGATGTTCACCTGTAATTAATAATTGCTCGACTAATGATAAATTACCTTGCTGGACAGCGTTAATTAATGCATTCTCGTTACGATATCGCTCCTCCACAATTTGTATTTTCTCAATATTCTCAACAGGAGGAGATAAGGAAAGATGTGCGCTAATATAGTTTTTACTCTCGATCGCAATATGGGAAGAAGACGAAAGTGCTGAATGCTGAAATATATATTGAATGAACTCGATAATATGATTGAGCTTTTCATCGCTTATTAATGGTAAAGATAAATAATATTGTTGGACGATTGGCAATAACGAAAGTGACCAATGATGCTGAAATAAAATATCTTGAACTTGAATTGTCGAAGGATCTATTTGCAGAAAAGGACCAATGATTATCGTACCCTCATTGCGAAAATCCCCTTGAATATTGACTGAAATATATATCAATTGCTGAGTGGTGGCATGGACTTGAATATGATGTTTTGTATTGTTCGTATGTTCTAATATATTGGTGCGAATAGCTTCAAATAAAGACTGCAATGTTTCAGGAATATGCATTGGTCCATATGCAAATACGATGTTTTGATGATCATCCATATAGATGGTTTCCATACCTGTAAATGTATAAGTGAATTTTAGAAGTTGATTTAATTGCTGTAGTTGCGCATTGTTCATTGTACTCATTCCTTTGCAGAGGTTGTAATAATTATATCAATAAATTACTATTAATCGCAATAATTTACGAGATGAATAAAGCGTTTTCTTGTAAACTGAAATTGTTCGATACAGAACTTACTTTCGAAGCTACTATTGATTTTCGTTATATTAAAAGATGCATGTTCATTGAAATAAAAAGGTTTAGGAGAGATGGAGTTGTACAATGACAAACTACACATATCTGGATTTTCAGATGAAATCTCATCTGATTTTGTAACTCAATTGCAAGCTGTTAGTAAGCTTGGAATGAAATATTTATCATTACGTGGCATTGATGGACGAAATATTGGAGAATACACACTCGAAGAGATTCAACAAACAGTGTTGCCGAAATTAACCGAATATGAGATTGCTGTATCATCCATTGGAGCACCGATTGGGAAAATCTTTATTACTGATGATGAAGGTTTTGCACAGCAACTTACTATGCTAGATCGTTTATGTCAAATTGCAAATGTATTGAATTGTAAATACATTCGTATTTTTAGCTTTTACATTCCTAAAGGCGAGGATGCAGACCAATACAATAGTAAAGTTATCTCGCAAATAAACCAATTTGCTGCAATTGCTGCTAAATATAATGTTATCCTGCTCCATGAGAATGAAAAAGATATATTTGGCGATATCGCAAGACGTTGTTACGAGATGCTAGAGGCTGTTCAATCCCCTTATTTCAAAGCCATATTCGATTTTGCAAATTTTGTGCAATGCGGTGAGAATACATGGGAATGCTATCAGTTACTGAAGCCTCATATTGAATACATTCATATTAAAGATGCAGTTTCTACTAGCCAGCAAAATGTTGTTTGTGGCACAGGTGAAGGGAAGATAAAGGAAATATTAACCGATGTGATCGCTAACGGCTATGAAGGATTTTTGACATTAGAGCCACATTTAGTATTGTTCGATTCCTTGAAGGACCTTGAGCTAGAAGCTGCTGAACATATTATTAAAGACGACAAAGGTATAACAGGTGAGGAAGCCTACGCATTACAATTTCACGCTTTAGTTGATTTACTCCAATCTATTGAGAAAGAGGCTGAATAAAATGACAAATCTAAAAATGGGAATTATCGGTGTCGGGGCGCAAGGTGGAGCTTACGTTAAATTTATTACTGAAGGTAAAGTGAAAAATACGGAGCTAGGTGCAATTTGCGATACAGATCCTGCTAAAAAGCAGTGGGCACAAGAAAACTATCCTGAAGTACCATTTTTCGATAATTATATCGAGATGCTTGAGAGTGGAACGGTTGATGCAATCGTTACATGTGTTCCGCATTACTTGCATCCAGAGATGGGTATTGCAGCTTTACAACGAGATATTCATGCATTACTTGAAAAACCAGCAGGTGTATATACAAAGCAAGTGAAAGAGTTGAATGAGTTTGCACAAACTAAGCCGAATGTTGCTTTTGGCATTATGTTCAATCAACGGACGAATCCTCTTTATCAAACATTGAAAAAATTAATCGATGATGGTGAAATTGGAGATATTCGTCGCACAAATTGGATGATTACAACTTGGTGGAGACCGCAGGGATACTATGATCAAAGTGAATGGAGAGCGACTTGGAAAGGTGAAGGCGGCGGTGTACTTGTTAATCAAGCGCCACATCAGCTTGATCTATTACAATGGATTGCAGGCATGCCAACAAAAGTATATTCCAATGTGAAATATGGCTACCAGCGTAATATTGCGGTTGAAGATGAAGTGACGGTAATGATGGAATATGCGAATGGGGCGACAGGCGTATTTGTTACATGTACGCATGATATTGTCGGAACAGATCGTTTTGAAATTCTTGGTGATAAAGGTAAGATCGTTGTTGATGATAGTAAGAAGATCACAATTAAACGTCTGACGAAACCTGAGCGTGAGATGAGTGACACGATGAGTATGGCAGACGTGATGAATATCTTTATGGGCGGCAGTACGGATGATATTTTCTCAGAGGAAGTTATTGAATTTGAAAGCGTATGGGGTGCACAGCATATTGCAGTATTCGAAAACTTTGCAGCACATATTGTTGAAGGTGCGCCATTACTAGCTCCAGGCAGCGACGGTATTCATGGTGTAGCATTAGCGAACGCGATTCATCTATCTAGTTGGTTGAACAAAGAAATTGAATTGCCAATTGATGAAGATTTATATTTGTCTGAATTGAATAAGAAGATCGCAGCTGAACAATAAACTGAATGGAGTGAATAAGTGATGACGAAGCAATCAAAAATAGGTGTTCAAATGTTCAATTTGAAACAAAAGGTTGAAGAGCTAGGCGTATATGCGACACTAGAGAAGCTACATGACATGGGATTTCATTCCGTCGAAGTAACACAAATAGCAATGACAGCAGAAAACGTAGCGCAATTGAAAAAGGCTAGTGAAGATTTTGGCATTCAAATCGCAGCGGTATCTGCTCCATTAAGCAAAGGTGAAAAGGATCCAGGTGAGTCTTTAACGACTCATTTTGATAAAATCGTGAATGATTGTAAAGAACTTAGTTGTCAATATATTCGCATTGGAATGATGCCTCTTGCGATTATGGGACATAAAGATCAAGTGATGCAATATATTGCGGATGCAGAAGCTATGGCGAATCGACTAGCTGAACATGGATTAGAGCTTTATTATCATAATCATCATGTAGAATTTGAGAAATATGATGGAGAGTATCTAATTGATATGATGCGTAATCATACAACGAAGCTAGGGTTTGAACTAGATGTTCACTGGATTCAGCGTGGCGGAGAAAATCCTGTTGCAGTTATTAATCGCTTCCAAGGTAGAATCGGATTATTACACTTGAAGGATTATCGTGTTGGCAGATTAACTGTAGGCGAAGATGATCTTAAAGATATGTCTAACTTTATGCAGAAGTTCACTAATATTATTGAGTTTGCAGAATTAGGACAAGGGTCTTTGGATATTCCGGCAATTATCGATGCAGGATTAGAAAGTGGTGTGAAACACTTCTTCATCGAACAGGATGATACGAATGGAAGAGATCCGTTCGATTGTCTAGAAGATTCTAAGCAATATTTAGTTCGTCAAGGATATGGTGACTGGATCTAATCTATAAGAGGCAAATAAAGTATGTGGAAGCTAGTAAGTTAGCATTCACATACTTTTATGCTATCATCATAACTTAATAATGATGCCGAAAACGGGAATTATCGCGTTGACGTTTAGGTAGAGCAATGATATCATTTAATTAATTAGTTTACTATACTAATTAAAGAAAGTGT
>DXHF01000246.1 GCA_019113605.1 Candidatus Paenibacillus intestinavium | reverse complement strand
AGTTGGTCAATATGTAGCAACCCGATCACCTCTTCCAAATAATACCTAATCTTATCATTAACTAGGTTAATATTCCATATATAAAATTCAACTATTTCATTAAATTTTGATTGACCCTCACGTTACGGTATGCTTTATAGTAAATTTATCGAAGGAGCTGAAGATCATGAATGTTAAAGAAGTTTCTCAATTAGTCGGTATTAGCATACGCACTTTACATCATTATGACGAAATTGGTTTGTTGAAGCCTGATCAACATACTGCAGCCGGTTATCGTCAGTACTCACCTCATAATTTACAGACGCTTCAGCATATATTGTTTTTCAAAGAGTTAGGGTTTAGCTTAAAGCTTATTAAAGAGATGATCCAAAGACCTACCTTCGATTCCTCTGATGCTTTGGAGCTACAGCGTAAAAGCCTAATCGCCAAGCGTAGTCAATATGACAAAATGATTGCGACGATTGAACACACCATTGCACATTTAAAAGGAGAGAAAACAATGTCAGCAAAAGAAAAATTTGATGGATTACAATGGGATCATAACCCTTACGAGCAGGAAGCTAGAGAGAGATGGGGCGATGAAGCTGTTAATCATAGCCAAAAGAAAATGAACGCATTCAGTACCGAGCAACAATCGGCTATCAGTGAGCAATGGGAACAACTATATCGACAGCTTGCAAGTAGAATCGGTACAGCTGTCGATAGTCCAGAGACGGAACAACTTATAACAGAATGGTTCCAGATGCTCAACAATAACTTTGGAACTTATAGTTATGATGCCTTTATTGGTTTAGGTCAAATGTACGTACTAGATGAACGCTTTAGCACCAACATCGATCGCTATGGAGCAGGATTAGCGCAATATATGTGTGATGCGATGGAGCACTGGGGCAATAAGCAACTTTAGATTTTATTCCATTCTCCTTCGTTGTAGAATCAGTATTATAGATACTCTGACTACAGTAACAAATAAACCTTCTGCGTTGTACGATCGTACAACGCAGAAGGCTTATTACTTATTTCATTCATTATTGTTTTACTCGGGATAAGTCTGCTGTTTGAACTACCGCTTTAGCGGTCCCAGACAAAGCCTACTTCTTTCAGAAATGCTTTCGCCAATAGTAGATGACCACCTGCACCTGGATGGACGCGATCCCAAGCTAGCGTCGCTGGATATATATGCGCTAACGCTTTATTGAACGCCGCCTGCGTGTCTACTACTGGAAGTGATAGCTCAGCACCGAGCGCCTTCACGACAGCACCATATTGATCCATCGTTGCACGCATCGCATCTTGCTCATTCGGCTCGATATAAAATGGTGTCATCAGTATGATATTCGGCACGATTGACTGCGCTTCGCTAATTAACTCACGTAATGTTGCCTCGTACTCATCAATGTATATATGATAATCTGTAATATAAGGTGTATCATATTGTCTCCATACATCGTTAATTCCAATCATAATCGACAGCCAATCTGGCCGTTGTTCAATAACATCCTCCTGCCAGCGTGCCTTCAGATCACGAACTGTATGTCCACTTGTTCCTTTGTTCACAACTCGTATAGCTAGCTCTGGATATGTAGCCTGTAGCAGTCCATCGACAAATGATACATACCCTCGACCTAGCGCATGAAACAAGCCTTCACCTTCAGGTTTTGAACGATCAGAATCTGTAATGGAATCACCAATAAACAATAGTTTCTGTCCACTTGCTAATTGCATAGATTAATTCCTCCATATCAATGATGGTATTTATATATAATCTTACTACGAATTAACTAGAGTTGTTAACAAAATAATTAAACGCTTTCATTATCCACAGCAGTATAACTGATTTTTTCGATTATGCACATGTGGATAGTGTTTTTATAGCTTATTAACAGGTTAATATGTGTGCAAGCTGTGGGTTACGGGGATAACAAAAGCCTGCTTTGTGCATATGTGATATTCATCCACATATGTATAGCAGGCTTTTTATCATACCACGATTATTTCCAGCTTTCCAGCGGAAATTAAACATTTATAGAAGTCTTATTGTTACCGTTACTATTTTTCCATAAACACCGTCATTTCATTCCGACTCACAACCTTAAAGCCAAGCCTGTAGTATAGACGAATCGCTTGATTATCATAACGTACACTCAAACGAATGGGAATATGGAATAATTCTGCTTCTCGACATACCTGCTCCAATATAGCCGTACCTATCCGTCGCCTTCGGTAATTAGGCAATATCGCAATATCGACGATTGTTAATCCATCCCCGGTGAGTGCAGTCAAAAGCCTGCCAACTCGCTCATTTTCGTAAATAATCACCTTCCTTCCCAAGCTTGGATATTGTGATAAATAGGAACGACACTGAGCGTCATACTGCATTCGTAAAAATGCAGCTTGCTCTTGACTTCCCCATCCCCATGCTTTCATTTCTTCCTCTCGAGTTGAGGCATAAACCTCATACATAAAAGGTTCATCCATTTCTATAGAATCGTATAGTATAAATTGAGTCATACTTTTTCCTCTCTAATCA
>DXHF01000245.1 GCA_019113605.1 Candidatus Paenibacillus intestinavium | reverse complement strand
TAATGCAATGCTAGACCAATTTCAGTCATCGGTATTAAAGCAATCTATTGAAAGTGGTCATCAAGTATTTTATGTGAAGGTTACTTTAACTGAAAGTTGTGTGTTAAAAGCAGCTCGTTCATACATGGTTTTTGATATACTCGAAAGCTCCGGAGAAATCGTAAAGTCGGAGCCATCTGTGGAAGCACTGGAACAAGAAAAATTTGATAGATCCTTTGTAGTGTTTATAATTTCACAAGTAAGCTCAGAGGAAATTGTAGCTAAAATTAATAAAATTTCGGAAATAGAAAGTGTAGAAGTATCTATAATTGATGAAGAATCACTAACATCGCTTTCATATTCTGATACACCTACTAATAAAAATCTAGCATCTGAATCTACTGAAGCAACTGCTAGTCCAGCAGTAGCACAGGTAGCGAACTTAGAAGAGAAGAAAAATGCGAAGCCAAGCGCACAAGCGGCTGTAGCAAATCGTACCATTCGCGTTGATATTGATCGATTGGATTCATTGATGAATCTATTCAGTGAAATGCTAATTGACCGTGTACGTTTGGAACAACTAGCTAGTGAGATTAAACGTAGTGATTTGTCGGAAACTGTAGAGCATATGGCTCGTGTTAGTTCTGATTTGCAAAATATTGTGTTGAAACTAAGAATGGTTCCCGTTGACACCGTATTCAACCGTTTCCCACGTATGATTCGTGATATTGCCAAATCACTTGATAAAAAAATTGATCTCATTATTACTGGTGCGGAAACGGAACTTGACCGTACCGTTATTGATGAAATTGGGGATCCACTCGTACATTTATTACGTAATTCAGCAGACCATGGTATCGAAACAGTAAGTGAACGTATCGCAGCTGGTAAGTCAGAAATGGGGACCGTGAATTTACGTGCTTTCCATAGTGGTAATCATGTGTTTATTGAAGTTGAAGAAGATGGTAAAGGAATTAATAAACAAAAAATATTAGAAAAAGCAATTAGCAAAGGTGTTGTGAAGCCAGAGGATGCTAGCAAACTATCAGATGATGAAATTCATATGTTGATTTTTGCAGCTGGTTTCAGTACCGCTGATTCGATTTCAGATATTTCGGGTCGTGGTGTTGGCTTAGATGTTGTGCGCACGAAGATTACTTCATTAGGTGGTAATGTCTCTGTTACATCCGTCCAAGGAAAAGGGACGAAGTTCTCGGTTCAGTTACCATTAACACTTTCGATTATTTCCGCGATGCTTATTAAGCTAGGGGACGAGAAATATGCAGTTCCATTGAGCTCAATCGTTGAGACAGCAATCATTCCCAAATCTAGCATCTTAACAGTTCACGGTAATCCAATGATTAAATTCAGGAATGCTGTTATTCCACTTATTTCTCTATCAAGTTTGTTTGATTCTACTAGTTTCGATGAGCAACTTGAGAATGAACATGAAATTATCGTCATTCATAAAGGCGAGAAATGGGCAGCTATTATTATTGATGAATTTATTGGGCAAAGTGAAATCGTATTAAAGTCACTCGGTAAATATATGAAAAACATTTCAGGTATTTCTGGCGCAACTATTCTAGGTGATGGTCAAGTTGCACTTATTATCGATCCAAACGCTTTAATTAAATAAAATTAAGCTTCCGATGCTACTTTTCAATACTGAGAAGTATATCGAGAATTATGAAAAGTTTTAGGAGGGGTAAATATGGCTGAAGAATTGAAGGTAATCGTATTTGGTCTAGGTAACGAGGAGTATGGGATTGAGGTAGACAAAGTAAAAACGATTGAAAGAATGTCACCGATCACAAGAGTTCCCAAAACTCCTTCATTCATTAAAGGCGTAATCAATTTACGTGGGATTGTTGTTCCAGTTCTTAACCTTAGTGGTCGTTTCAATCTTCCTGAAACCGAAATTACAGAGCATACCCGTATTATTGTAGTTGCTGTCAACGACATGGAAGTTGGCTTTATTGTAGATGCCGCGAACGATGTTATTGATATCGATACAGATACAATTAATTCTCCACCTGAAATTGTTGGAGGTATTCAAGCGAAGTATTTAGACGGTATTGCAAAAATAGGGGAAGATAGACTACTTATTATGTTGAATTTATCTGAAGTTTTGAATCGTTCAGAGCTTGTTCAACTCGAACAGTTAGAGGTGTAGAGAGTGACCAATTTTAACCGGTTTGAAGCATTCGAACTAGATGTATTGAAGGAAGTAGGCAATATAGGAGCAGGTAATGCGGCTACAGCCTTGTCTACGTTATTGAACAAGCCGGTCGATATGTCTGTTCCAAGTGTACGACTTATGCCTTTTGAAGAAATTGCTGAACGTGTAGGCGGATCTGAACAGGTTGTCGTTGCAGTGTTTTTACGTGTTGAAGGTGATGTTCCTAGTAATATGTTTTTTATTATTCAAGAGGAGTATGCTCAGCATTTAATGGAACAACTTATACCATTGCAGCATGTTAACGATGGTGTATATTCCGAAATGGAGTTATCTGTATTATGTGAAATTGGTAATATACTTGCAGGATCGTATTTATCATCATTGGCAGACTTCACAAAACTGCAAATGATGCCATCAGTTCCGATTGTCGCTCATGATATGGCTGGTGCTATTCTAAGCTATGGGATTATGCATTATGGTCAGATGGGCGACTCAGCATTACTCATCGAAACAAAATTCATTGAAGATTGCAAAACGATTGAAGGTCAATTTTTTCTAATTCCAGATCCAGATTCGTTCCAGAAAATCTTTCAATCTCTAGGGGTAGGTAGTTCATGATAAGCGATAAACTAATCAAAGTCGGTATGGCAGATTTGAATATCGCAAGTAATGGCGAAGTGTTAAAGACAACTGGACTTGGTTCATGCGTGGGGTTAACACTTTATGATCCGAGAAAGCATCTTGCTGGTATGGCGCATGTCATGCTGCCTTCCTCAAGCATTGCCAGAGAAAATCCCGTGAATATTGCAAAATATGCGGATACTGCAATCCCTAGATTGATTGAGCTGCTATTGAAAAATGGCGCAAGTATGAATACACTTCGAGCGAAAATGGCTGGAGGTTCTCAAATGTTTACTTTACCTGGACAGAATGATACGTTAAGAATTGGTCCTCGTAATGTAGAATCTTGTTTACTATTGTTAGAGGAATATAAAATCCCATTGCTGGCACAAGATACTGGTGGTAATTTTGGACGTACAATCGAAATTAACAGTGATAACGGTATTCTTTCAGTCCGTAGTGTACAGTTTGGAACAAAGGAGCTTTAAAATGTTTGGTACTTGGCGTTGGAATCTCAGTTTTGGGATATTTGGTTTTTTCTTGATAATACTGTTCTCTTTAACTAATAATCCACTTATCACATCACTTATTAGAGGTACCTATGCTTTTATTACTTTTTTTCTACTAGCTTTTCCTGTGCGTTTTGTATGTGGTGTAATCATCAATCCGAGTCAGGAAGTGGTGGCTGTTACGGAAGCGGAAACAGATCAATCACTTAAAGGAACAAATGTTAATTTCGTTACACCTGATGAAGATGAGGACTTGAACGAAGTTTTGAGAGCACAAATCACACAAACAAAATCGTCTACTCCAAAGGATGAAGTAAAAGTTTCACAAGATCTGAGTGAACAATTTCAACCATTGAAACCTACTCAGCTTGTAAATACTGATAGTATGGAATCTGAGGAATTGACAAAAGTAATACGTCATCTAACAGGAGAGTGAGTCGATGAACGAGCAAAAAGTGCCTCATTTGACTAACATTGAATTGTGGCGGGCATGGCGAGAACAAGGTGAGATAGACGCCAAAAAAGATTTGATTGAAAATTATTTACCGCTAGTTGAATATGTTACGAATAGAATGGCAATTGGCTTACCGAAAAATGTTATTAAAGAAGATTTGGCAAGTCATGGTATAATGGGCTTAATTGATGCGATTGAGAAATTTGATTATTTAAGAGGATTACAATTTGAAACCTATGCCTCTTGGCGTATTCGAGGTTCAATTATTGATGGATTGCGTCAAGCTGATTGGGTCCCCCGTTCAGTTAGAGAAAAGGCCAAAAAGATTGAAGAGGCGTATCAAGTATTAGAACAACGTCATATGCGTTCGATTACTGATATGGAAGTATGTGAGTATCTAGATATTAGTGAAAAAGAGTTTTCCAGTATGGTTCAGGATATTTCTGTAACTACGATATTTTCACTAGAGGAACCACTTCGCGAAGAAGAGTCAGAGACTCGAATGTCTCTTTTAATAGATTCAGCCGCTAAAAGACCGGAATCAACAGTTGATGATGTCTTTTTAGAGCAAAGTTTGGTGAAGGGGATTGATCGACTAACGGAGAAAGAACGAACAGTTATTTCGTTGTTTTACTTCGAGGATTTGTCGTTAAGTGAAATTGCTGAAGTAATGTCTTTGTCGCCTTCACGAATTTCTCAGCTCCATTCAAAAGCAATACAAAGATTACGTGGAGTGCTAGAGCAATACAAAGATCAATTATTTCAATCGTAGAGAGGAGAGTAGTTATGGACAAACAAATTTTTGATTCCAACATTAATATCGAAATTTCTGCTGATAAGCTAACTGCTTTGTTAAATTTTCATTATATTTCCGACCAAGTATCCTATGAAGTGGCAGACCTAGACGAATATATTAGATCAAAAGGTATTGTCCATGGAATACTGTATGACAATTTACGATTAATAGCTAAGGATCCCCTTGTCTATATGAAAAAAAAGATAGAGATAGCAAAGGGAACACCTCCTGGTAAAGGTATAGACGGTAAAGTAGATTTTGTAAGTAAAGTAAGTAACAAAATAGTAGTTGATGAAACAGATGAATCAGAAACGATTGACTTTAAACAAATTTCGAAACTTGATAATGTTAATAGAGGTCAACTTATTGCACAATTAATTGCTCCATCCTACGGAACGGCAGGTATTAGTGTAACCGACGATCCAATAACTGCTACACTTGGAAAGTCTGCACGATTTAAAGTAGGCAAAAATGTAGTGCAGAACGGTGAAGGAAATGCACTATATGCTGCAATTGATGGATTGATCTCGATTACAGACCAAGATAGAATTAATGTGTTTCCAGTGTTTGAAGTAAATGGTGATGTTGATTATCGCGTTGGTAATATCGACTTTGTTGGAACAGTTGTAATACGTGGTAATGTACTTACTGGCTTTAAGGTTAAAGCAGTAGGTGACATTCGTGTTATTGGTGGAGTAGAGGGTGCAGACTTGGAGTCAGAGGGTTCTATTGAAATTACTAGTGGAATAATGGCTTCAGGTAAAGGACAGGTTAAAGCCAAAAATAATATTAAGTGTTCTTTTATCCAAGATGCTACTCTTATTGCAGGTAACAATGTTATAGTATCTCAAAGTATTATGCATTCAACTGTACGCGCTGGACATTCTGTAGAATGTAGTAGTTCCAAAGGACTTATCGTCGGCGGAACGATTCAAGCAGGAGAAGGAGTATCGGCAAGAACAATAGGTAATTCTATGTCTACAAACACAGTGATTGAAGTAGGTGTTAATCCGACTTTGCGTGAAGAGCAAGTTCAGCTACGTCATGCAATGAAAGAGTATACTGAAAACTTGGATCGGACCGAGAAAGCACTTGTTATTCTAGATCAAATGGCAGCAGCAGGGAAATTAACACCTGATCGTTTGGCAATGAGACAAAAGCTAATTAATACTAAGCAACAGACGGTTACTTCAATTACTGAGTTCAAGGATCGCTTGTTGGAAATAGAGAAGCAGCTAGAAAATAGTGAAAATGCTAGTGTAAGTGTTAAAAACACAGTATATGGTGGTGTCAAGATCGTTATTGGACGATATACTAGGTATATCAAAGATAGCACGTCGAATATCATATTCAAGTATGAAGACGGTGAAATTGTTATGGTACCAATTTATTAATTAGAACGATATGAATTGGGGGGCAAGATATGGGCATTAATCCATTAAATCTCCAGCTATCTGTTCCGCGAACTCCTGAGGTGAGTTCTCTTCAACAGCAAGCAATGCAAAGACCAGTAACTGAACAGACAATATTAGCTTCAAATGCATTGAAGCATACGGATGAATTAAGATCTGTAGCCCAATCGGTTGAGGAAACAGATAAAGCACTTATTCGTGATCAAGAAAATGGTAATCAGCAAGAACAAAAATCTAAGAAGCGAAAACAAACCGATAACGCTCTTGAGCAGGAGCTTAATGATGACAGCAAGCATCCATATAAAGGGCATAGATTTGATATTCGACTATAATTCAGATTAATCAAGGCGGGATACTCTATGCAATCTTGGCAATATATCGCTTTATTAGGGGCAGTTATTGCGGTTACAGCAGCGATATTACCAAAGAACAAGAAGAATCAAGCGACTTCTAGTTCAAATCATGCCCAATTCGAACAACTAGAAATGTCATTCGAACAGTTTATGGAAAATATGGAGAAAGAGCATGAAGGATTGGTCAAAATGCTCACGAACTCTTTACAAACCATGCGCGAGGAAGATCGCTTGAAGACTGATCAAATGATGAGACTGGAGAAGAAGTGCTCAGAATTAGAAGAGCGGCTATCTTCCCTTTCGCATGCCAATGCAGCCTTTGATGCGAAAGTATCGATATTAGCTGGAAATGCAGCCTTTGCAGGTGAAAGTTCAACACAGGTGCTACAACAATCTTCATTTGACGTACAGCTTGAACAATTGAAGAAAAGTATTGTTCCGGTAAACAGTATTCATAGTAGATATACTGAATTGTTTGAATTGTATGAAAGTGGAAAATCAGTAGAGGCTATTGCCAAGAAGCTTGGAAAAAACAAAGGTGAAGTACAATTAATATTACAGCTCGCGAAGCAAGAGGAGAATGCTCGTCATGCATAAGCGTTCTTTA
>DXHF01000244.1 GCA_019113605.1 Candidatus Paenibacillus intestinavium | reverse complement strand
TGAAAGTATATCTGCTTGGAAAGATGCTTGGATTCGTCTGAAAGAAAACAAGCTTGCTATGATAAGTTTAGTCATTTTAATAGTCATTGTTTTCTTTGCCTTTTTTGGTCAAGCGATGACACCATATGATTATAGAACGAATGATTTGTCAATTACAAATCAAGCTCCAAGTTCTGAGCATTGGTTCGGCACGGATGCTCTTGGACGAGATATGTTTGAACGTACTTGGATGGGTGCAGGAATATCCCTGCAGGTCGGATTATATGCTGCGATAATTGATCTCATTTTGGGAGTTATTATTGGTGGTATTATGGGGTATTACGGCGGTAGAGTAGATGAGATATTGAATCGTTTTTGTGAGATATTGTATTCCATACCAAGTATGCTAGTGGTCATATTGCTAATTGTTATTCTTGAGCCGAGTATGTTCACAATTGTATTGGCACTTAGTATTACAGGGTGGATTAATATGGCGTGGATTGTTCGAGGACAAGTTATGCAACTGAAAAGTCAGGAATATGTGTTGGCTGCTCGTACGCTAGGTGCAAGTACAAGTCATATTATGAGAAAACATCTTATTCCAAATGCAATGGGCCCAATTATTGTTACGATTACAATGACGGTACCATCTGCTATTTTTGCAGAAGCATTTTTGAGCTTCCTTGGTCTAGGTGTTCAATCACCTGCGGCTTCACTTGGTACACTAATTAATGATGCTTTGAAAGCTATGACAGTTTATCCATGGCGTATGATTTTCCCTGCCATTCTAATTAGTTTAACGATGCTTTGCTTTAATATATTTGGTGATGGATTACGTGATGCACTAGATCCGAAAATGAAAAAATAAGGATGCTCACGATCATTCACTTCGAAAAGAAGTAACACGAAAAGTTTTAGTTTATGCTTTCGAAGTAACTTTTCGTTAATGAGAAGTAATTCAGGAAGTAACACGAAAAGTTTTAGTTTATGCTTCCGAAGTAACTTTTTATTCACAAGAAGTATATCAGGGGGTTTCATAAAAAGTTTTAGATTATGCTTCCGAAGTAACTTTTCGTTAACGAGAAGAATATCTGGAAGTAACACGAAAAGTTTTAGGAGGTGGAATAATGGAAAAGCTACTTGAGGTACAGGATCTTAAAGTTCACTTTAATGTCCGTGGTGGTGTCGTTCAAGCTGTTCGTGGTGTGAATTTTCATATCAATAAGGGCGAAGCAGTAGCGATTGTTGGCGAATCTGGTTGCGGCAAAAGTGTAACTGCCCAATCTCTAATGCGCCTTGTTCCTAGCCCCCCTGCTGTCATAAGCGGCTCTATTATGTTCGAAGGTAATGATTTACTGAAAAAAAGTGAAAAAGAAATGGAAGCGATTCGTGGTAAAGATATCGGGATGATCTTTCAAGATCCAATGACTTCTTTGAATCCTACCTTAACAATAGGTACACAAATCGTTGAAGGTTTGTTGAAGCATGAGAAGCTAAGTAAAGCTCAAGCTCGTGAACGTGCGATTGAAATGCTTACGCTTGTAGGTATTCCGAATCCAGCAGATCGTATTAAACAGTATCCTCATCAATTTTCTGGAGGTATGCGTCAACGTGCGATGATCGCCATTGCATTAGCTTGTAATCCTTCTCTGTTAATTGCTGATGAGCCTACAACTGCACTAGATGTAACGATTCAAGCGCAAATTATGCAAGTGATGAAAGATTTGCAGAAAAAGATGGGTACTTCCATCGTTCTAATTACGCATGATCTTGGTGTCGTAGCTGACGTATGTGATAGAGTCATCGTCATGTATGCAGGTAAAGTGGTAGAAACAGGAACAAAGTATGAGATTTTCAACAATCCACAGCATCCTTATACTAGAGGTTTACTGCGCTCGGTACCACGTCTTGATCAGAAGAAGGATGAACCATTGATTCCGATTCCTGGTACTCCACCTGATCTATTCTCACCGCCGAAAGGCTGTAGTTTTAGTGCACGTTGTCCTGAAGCGATGAGAGTATGCGTTAATATTGATCCGGACCTTGTATCAGCGGAAGATAATGAAGCTCATCGTTCAGCTTGTTGGTTATTACACCCTTATGCGAAAGAGGGGGATTCAGAATGAGTAAGCCATTAATAGAAGTTAATCATCTGAGTAAATTTTTCAATCTTGGAAATAATAATATATTGAAAGCTGTTAACGATATAACATTTTCTATTCAGCAGGGTGAAACAGTCGGTGTTGTCGGTGAGTCTGGTTGCGGGAAATCTACTGCAGGTCGTACCATGATGCGACTATATGAGCCTACTGAGGGAGAAGTTCTGTTTCAAGGTAAAAACATTTACGATCTAAAGGGCAGTGAGATGAAGGCAATTCGTCGTAACATGCAGATGATATTCCAAGATCCGTATGCATCACTTAATCCGCGTATGACGGTCATGGATATTATTGGAGAAGCGTTAGATGTTCACAAATTAACAAGCAGTCGAGCTGAACGCAAGAAAAAAGTAGAACAACTACTAGAGCTTGTTAACTTGAACTCTGCTCATGCATCTCGTTATCCTCATGAATTTTCTGGTGGACAACGACAACGTATTGGTATTGCACGTGCACTTGCAGTTGATCCAAAATTCATTATTGCCGATGAACCAATATCCGCACTCGATGTGTCGATTCAAGCTCAAGTGGTGAATCTGTTGCAAGAACTGCAACGTGATATGGGATTAACTTATTTATTCATCGCTCATGATCTATCTATGGTTAAACATATAAGTGATCGTGTTGCGGTAATGTATCTAGGTAAAATTGTAGAGCTGGCAAGTAGTGAAGATTTATATGCAGATCCACGGCATCCATATACAAGAGCATTAATGTCCGCTATTCCAATACCAGATCCTGAAGTTGAAGCAACAAGGGAACGTATCGTATTAACTGGTGATTTGCCAAGTCCGATTCATCTTCCATCAGGTTGTCCATTCCATACAAGATGTCCGATAGCTACAGACAAATGTAAAGTGGATGCTCCTAAATTGTTAGATGTTAAAAAAAATCACTTTGCAGCCTGTCATTATGCATAGAGGATATAAAGTGAAAATATTCAAATAAAACAAAAAAACGGACTGCTGTGCAAATGATGCGAACAGATCCGTTTTTTTTGTATTTTTTACTTAAATCTGTTAGTTTAATGATACAAAAGTATAGGCACTCGTAATTTTTGAATGTCTACTTCTTCATCAGAAGTGATTTGATAATATCTTTATGGAATGATAACGAATTTAGGTGCAACAACAGACCTTCAGTGCTATAATTAGTTGGATTATGATCGTTATGAGATATAGTTAGAATGAAAATATATAGACAATTCTGGGAGGTTCCATGAGCAATTTATTTATTTGTGATCATCCGATGATCCAGCACAAGCTTACTTTTATTAGAGATAAGGAAACGAATACGAAAGATTTTCGTGAGCTTATTGACGAAGTAGCTACTTTCATGGCATATGAAATTACAAGAGAAATTCCACTTCAGACGATCAAGGTTGAAACGCCAGTTGCAATCACAGAATCTAAAATTGTTTCAGGACGTATGCTTGGGCTAGTGCCTATTTTGCGAGCAGGTTTAGGTATGGTTGATGGTATTTTGAAATTGATCCCTTCTGCAAAAGTTGGTCATATCGGGCTTGCTCGTGATCATGAGACGCTGCAGCCTAAAGAATACTATATTAACTTGCCTACCGACGCACAAGATAGAATGCTTATTGTCGTCGACCCAATGCTTGCTACAGGTGGTTCCGCTATTGCAGCGATTAACTCTTTGAAACAACGTGGTTGTGAGGATATAAAGTTAATGTGTATTATTGCAGCACCAGAGGGTGTGAAAGCAATGCAAGAAGCTCATCCAGATGTAGATATCTATATTGCTGCATTAGATGAATGTTTAGATGAAAAAGGTTATATTGTTCCAGGACTAGGTGACGCAGGAGACCGTATTTTCGGCACAAACTAAGAGGTAGCTCAAATTATCCGCTTGTGATCACGAAGGTTAAGCTAACGAAGCGTATTCGGCTGCGAATATGAAATGAACTTGGAAAGTACAGTTCGCGTGTACCAAGTACGTACACTTGCGCTTCCGCCTTTCTCAAGTAACATTCCATCTTCTTGGTGCTGACAAGCGAACAATTTGACCTTGATTGGAATGAGGTAGCTCAAATTATCCGCTTGTGATCACGAAGGTTAAGCTGACGAAGCGTATTCGGCTGCGAATATGAAATGAACTTGGTGTTGACAAGCGAATAATTTGATCTTTCATTGGAATTAAACAGATACGGATTGAAAAGTAGAATTGGAGTGGAGCAGTTTGTCTAAGTTAAAGGTAATGACAATTTTCGGGACTAGACCGGAGGCCGTAAAGATGGCTCCGTTAGTATTAGAGCTGCAAAAACGTGAAGAAGAAATTGAATCGATTGTTTGCGTAACCGCACAGCATCGTCAAATGCTAGATCAGGTGCTTGATTTCTTTGAGATTAAGCCGAATTTTGATTTGAACGTGATGAAGGATCGTCAGACGTTAACAGAGACGACAGTTCGTGTGCTTGAAGGTCTTGATCCTGTACTGGAAGAGGCAAAGCCCGATATTGTTCTAGTCCACGGTGATACTCAAACAACATTTTTAGCTAGCTATGCATCATTCTTGAAGAAAATCAAAGTAGGTCATGTTGAAGCGGGACTTCGTACATGGAACAAGATGTCTCCGTATCCCGAGGAGATGAATCGTCAGCTTGCTGGTGTATTGTCTGATGTTCATTTTGCACCTACCGATACGGCTGCGAATAATCTTCGAAAAGAGAATAAGCATGAAGATACGATTTATGTTACAGGTAATACAGCTACCGATGTCTTCCAATATACAGTAGATGATTCCTTTACACATCCTGTTATTGAATGGGCGAAAGGCAAACGGATGATACTGATGACAGCACATCGTCGTGAATCATTAGGTGAACCTCATCGTCATATTTTCAATGCCGTTAAACGGATTGCTGATGAATTTGAAGATGTTGTATTCGTATATGCCGTACATCCAAATCCAGCTGTACGTGAACCAGCTCAAGAAATTTTGGGTAATCATCCGCGTATACAGTTAATTGATCCATTAGATGTATTCGAATTCCATAATTTCTACCCACATACGTATATGATTATGACGGATTCTGGAGGATTGCAAGAAGAAGCGCCATCATTTGGTGTGCCAACACTTGTGCTGCGTGATACGACAGAGCGTCCAGAAGGAATCGAAGCTGGCACACTAGAGCTTGTTGGAACCGATGAAGAACAAGTGTATGAACGTGCAAAAGCATTATTGAGCGATTCAGCGTTATATATGCGTATGAGCCAAGCCGCTAATCCTTATGGTGATGGACAGGCTTCAGAGCGTATTGTTGATGCAATTTTACATCATTTTGGAAAATTATCGACTCGCCCCGATTCGTTCACACAACGTTCATAGTTTGCGAAAAAGAAATGGCGAATGTCTGAATATACAGTATACAGTAGTACTGTACGGTTTGTAATTGTGAATATCCCTTGTTTGACAAGGGATTGCTCGTCATAGTAAGTGTTCTAGTTTACGGAATACTAATTGACAAACCTTCTCTAGCTTCGATAAAATATATAAGGATTGATAGGAGTGATCCTATGACTAAGCGAAAATTGGATCGACCGCTATATGCTGTAGGTTTGATGGGAGCAATTAGCATTAATATTGGTGCTTGTATTGTAATTGGTTATTGGATTGGTTCTTATATCAGCGAATCGACAAAGAGTGATGGTTGGGTCATCGGTGGTGATCTAACTGGACTTGCTCTTTGGATTGGATCAGCTATCCTTATCGTTATGAAGATGTTGGAGGACCGAGATGGATAACTTGATGAAGTCGGCTATGCGTTGGATGCTC
>DXHF01000243.1 GCA_019113605.1 Candidatus Paenibacillus intestinavium | reverse complement strand
GTTAATCCAACGATTGAAATTCAAGCTGAAATTCAAAAGCGTATAAACTTCCTGGTAGAGTACAGTGTGAAAACAAACACAAATGGATTCGTGCTAGGCATTAGCGGTGGGGCAGATTCAACACTCGCCGGAAAGCTCGCAGAGCTTGCCATAGATCAAATGAACGAGCGTGGTGATAACAAAAAGTTTATCGCTGTTCGGCTGCCCTATAGGGAACAACAGGATGAGGAGGACGCACAGAGAGCAATTGCCTTTATCAAGCCAACTGAAAATGTGACGTTCAATATTGCTGCTGGGGTAGATGCACTTACGAAAACCTATGAGCAGAGTATGAGGAACGCTATTTCAGATTTTCATAAAGGCAATATAAAGGCACGTATTAGAATGATTGCTCAATACGCCATTGCAGGAGAACATAACATGCTTGTCATTGGCTCAGATCATGCCGCTGAAGCTGTTACAGGCTTTTTCACGAAATACGGAGACGGTGGTGCAGATATTCTCCCTTTGAGCGGTTTAGTAAAATCTCAGGTGCGAATGCTATTGCAAACATTGGGTGCTGAAAAGATTCTTTATGAAAAGCCCGCTACAGCAGGTTTGTTAGACGATAAAGAGCAACAATTAGATGAAGTTGAACTTGGAATAAGCTATGATTTGATTGATCAATTCCTTACTAATCATGAGGTTCCTGAAACCACTGAACACCAAATGCGTGAGCGTTACACGATAACAGCTCACAAAAGAGAGCTACCTGTAACGATGTTCGATACGTGGTGGAAGTAGAAGTGGGTCCCTTAGGTGCAGCACTCTCAAAGTTAGAGACTAAAATCTAACTTTGGGAGTGTTAATAATATTATGTAATTACAATTATCCTTGTTGAAGCATTTGAATTTGGTTTGCAACTCGTTCTCCTAATTGTGCAGATGCATTGGTGAGATAGACTAACACAATTTGCTCGGTCTCATTGGAGATTGCTGCTAGATCAATAGCTAGATTTTCTACCAAATGCTCTTGATCTTCAGGAGAAAGTTCATCATAGAATTGACCAGCTTGCGTGAAATTGTCTGGTTTAGGTATTTCAGAACGGACGAGTTGCCCCCTTACATATTTGCCACTACCACTTGTTATAAGAGATGTCGGTGTCCAATTCTGTTGATCATTAATAGGAAGCTTACGGAAATCAGGTCCTATCCTTCTACGTTGTGAATCTGAGTAAATATTGGTTCGTCCTTGTAGCATTTTATCCTCGGACAATTCGGCACCATCCAGAAGATTAGAAGGTGAAAATGCTATTTTTTCAACTTCATCCATGAAATTATTCGTGTTCTGATTAAGCACTAGTCGTCCGACGACGTGTAGAGGATATTGCTCTTCGTCCCAAACCTTCGTATCATCAAGAGGATCAAATGATAATTGGGCCTCATCACGTGGATCCATAAGTTGCACATAAAGTCCATATTCGACGATTTCACCTGCAGCGAGTGTATCGTATAGATCTTTTCCTGCATAATCTGGATTCGCCCCAGCAAGCTTTGCGGCTTCTTGACGATCAATATATTGTAATCCAGCAATGGGAAGCCAGTGATATTTCACATAAGTTGTAATACCTTCATCATTTCTCCACACATAAGTATTTACACTATGACCTCGAATGTGACGAAAACTCTTAACTGTACCGTAATCTGAATAAAGCCATACAAGAAAGTTTGTTGCTTCCGGTGCTCTGGCAATAAAGCTCCAGAACCGTTCTGGGTCTATTAAATTATTGACAGGGGATGGAAGGAAGGCTTTTATTGATTCTGGGAAGCGAATAGGATCACGCACCAAAAAAACAGGAATATGATTGCTAAGGAGATCGAAAACACCTTGATCAGTATAAAACTTCGTTGAAAATCCACGTACATTACGTGAAGTATCTGGAGTACCCTGGTTACTAACCGCTAAGGAAAACCTTACTGCAACGGGAACCCGATCTCCTGGAGTTTGCAAAAAGCTCAGCTTGGTATGTGCTGCCATTGAGTTTATTGTTTCAAAGTAGCCAAAAGCACCGTAGCCTTTGACATGCACAGGACGCTCAATGATTTTAGTATGTATAAATTCCTCCATTGTCTCATGCAATATGCTATCCTGCTCTAGTATCGGGCCTCTTGGTCCAACAGTTTGTGAATGCAAAGCTGCCGGAACATCTTCATTTGTATTCATAGTTCATCTCCAATCTTGATTTTGCTTCAATTATTTTCTATGCTCATATTTAACCAAATATGACAATATAGAATTCAAATACAATAATCATGCAACTATATTAATTTTCTAATCTGCTAATAAAATATTATCTCATTCAGTTTTTCCAAATTATGTATACATTTCTTTCTCGACTATCTATATAATAAAATAGCAAACTCATAATATATCAACAGAATAGGAACTGAACATTGAAACTTAGAATAAAGTATCCCACTAAAAGAATTATATTTTTTATGCTTATCTCCATTGTTATATTGAGCATTCTGACAGGCTCAAAATTACTTATCTCATACTATTCAACCGAAAATTCAGCGCGAATTACTTTGGCGAAACAATACATTGAAATCGCAAATAATATAGCTGACGAATTAGATAAAAAATCCTATCAAAAGTTTTTAGAAAATCCGCAAATTGAAGATGTCAATCGACTGCTAATAAAACAGGATTTAGAGCTCTATCAAAAGAAAATAAATTCACTATTTACTTACATTTTGTTGCTAGATGAAAGTAATATATCGAAAGTAATGATATCTGCAGTACCTCCTGGTATTGCTGAATTACCAATTGGAGCAATTTGTACTGTTCCTGAAGCTCAGGTTATACAAGCCAAGAACGGGCAAGAGTACTTCACAAAAATACTAGATGGTGAACATAACACTTCATATTTCTCGGTTGGTGTTCCGTTTTATGACGATCATGGCGAAATTTTAGGTGTTGTTGGCATTGATTTAGACGCCAAGGAGCTAAAACAAGTAAGCCATCAAGTAGTAATAAATAATAAAATTACTTTCTTCATT